>NZ_JAAOQS010000038.1:0-69926 GCF_011603105.1 Rhodococcus sp. A14
CCCCAGGCGATGCCCACCCCACCGCCGTCGCCGAATGGCCGGTCCGGACCGTCGTCGATCTCCGCAGCCCCCGGGAGTTCGCCGCCCGCGCGCACCCGTTGCAGTCCGACGGCACCGCCGTGCATCTGATCTCCCTGCTGACCGACACCGAAGTCACCGCGCCCAGCCAGGGCGCCCGGCTCGCCGACATCTACCAGGGGATCCTGATCAACGCGGGGAAGCAACTCGCCGACGTCCTGCAGATCGCGGCCACCGCCCCCGGACCGGTGCTGCTGCACTGCGCCGCAGGCAAGGACCGCACCGGAATCGCCGCCGCTCTCTTGCTGCGCATCGCAGGCGTCGAACCCGGCGACATCGTCGCCGACTACGTCTCGACCAACGAACACATGCCGGCCATCCTGGCGCGGATCACCCGCTTCGCTCCCGAACTCGGCCGGACGCATCCCCACGACCGTGACCTCCGCGGCGCCGTCCCCGCCGCCATCGAAGGGGTTCTGTCGCACTGGGACGCGCACCCCGGCGGAGTGCGCGGGTGGGTGCAGTCGCACGGTGCCACCGCCGAGGCACTCCAACTCTGGACCGCGCGTTTCACCGCGAGCCCGTGACGAAGCACGACGCGGACTCATCCGACGACGCGGACAGAGACGTCCAGTCCCGATCAATCATGACTTGCTCGCGCTTCGGTCATCACAGCCACACAGTGCGCACGCGACTCCCCCGCGGGGCTCGTACCCGTTTTCAGAGATCAGATGGGGACGACCACTCCGTAACGATCGGTCTCGGTTGTGGTCATGGTAGGGATGCCAGGGCGTTCGGGAGGGTGTGGGTGGTGGTGCGTTCGCGTGCCGGGCGGCCGATTCCCTCGGCGATGGCCCGCAGTTCCTCGACGGTCTTCTCGGATCCGTGCTCCGAACCCGCCATCCGGGAGATGGTCTCCTCCATCAACGTGCCGCCGAGATCGTTCGCGCCGCCCTGCAACATCACCTGGGTACCGGTGACCCCGAGCTTGACCCAGCTGGTCTGGATGTTCGGAATCCGCCCGTGCAGCATGATCCGGGCCAGGGCGTGCACCGCCCGGTTGTCACGGTTGGTCGGGCCCGGACGGGACGCGCCCGCCAGATACAGCGGCGCACTCTGATGCACGAACGGCAACGGCACGAACTCGGTGAATCCGCCCGTCCGATCCTGAATTCCGCGCAGCACCCGCAGATGCCCGACCCAGTGCTTCGGGTTGTCGACGTGGCCGTACATCATCGTCGAACTCGACCGCAGACCCAGCTCGTGCGCCGTGGTCACCACCTCGATCCAGGTGGCGGTGGGCAGCTTGCCCTTGGTGAGCACCCAGCGCACCTCGTCGTCGAGGATTTCCGCGGCCGTGCCGGGAATGGTGTCCAGACCCGCCTCGCGCAGTTCCGTCAGCCAGTCCCGGATGCTCTGCCCGCCGCGGGAGGCGCCGTTGACGATCTCCATCGGGCTGAACGCGTGCACGTGCATCGACGGCACCCGCGCCTTCACCGCGCGCACCAGATCGGCGTACCCGGTGACCGGGAGTTCCGGGTCGATGCCGCCCTGCATGCAGACCTCGGTCGCGCCCGCGACGTGGGCCTCCCAGGCCCGGTCCGCGACCTCGTCGGTGGACAGGGTGAACGCGTCCGCGTCGCCCTTGCGCTGCGCGAACGCGCAGAAACGGCAGCCGGTGTAGCAGATGTTGGTGAAGTTGATGTTCCGGTTCACCACATAGGTCACCTCGTCGCCGACGGCGTCCTTGCGGAGCGCATCCGCCAGCGCCACCATCGCCTCGAGCCCCGGACCCTCGGCCGTCGCCAACGCCAGGTACTCGTCGTCGGTGCAGCCCGCCGGGTCCCGTTCGGCGCTGCGCAGCGCCGCGAGGACGTCCGTGTCCACCCGCACCGGGCCGCTCAACTCCAGCACCTGCTCGCGGACGGTCTCCCAGTCCCCGAACGCACTGCCCAGATCGCTGCGCGTCTCGGTGTTGCGGCCGTCGGTGTCGATCTCGGTGTGCAGATCCACCCGGCCCGTCGACTCCCAGGACTCGTCCGGCTCCTGCCACGGCAACCCCACCGGCTTCGTGTCGAGCTTCGCCAGCCCGGTGTGCGGGTCCGCGAGGGCCTGCACGTGCCCGGTGATCCGCGGGTCGATCCACGGCGAGCCGGCCAGCACGAACTGCGGCTGCGCCGCCGTGCGCTCGGTGAGCTCGAACCCGGCCTCCGCGGTGATCGCGGCCAGGGTGTCCAGGTTCGGCCACGGCCGCTCCGGGTTCACATGGTCCGGGGTCAGCGGCGACACGCCGCCCCAGTCGTCGACACCCGCACCCAGCAACGCCAGGCATTCGGTGTTCGACACCAGGTTGGGCGGTGACTGGATGCGCATCCCCGGGCCGAGCAGCAGCCGGGACACGGCGATGGTCGCGGCGAACTCCTCGAGACCCGCATCCGGCGTATCACGCATCGCGGTGTCGGGCTTGGCGAGGAAATTCTGGACGATCACTTCCTGAACGTGGCCGAACGCCTTGTGCGACTTGCGGATCGCCATGATCGACTCCGCCCGCTCCCGCACGGTCTCGCCGATACCCACCAGAATGCCCGTCGTGAACGGCACACTCAACCTGCCGGCGTCGGTGAGCGTGCGCAACCGCACCGCCGGATCCTTGTCCGGGCTGCCGTAGTGGCACTCGCCCTTGTCGGTGAACAACCGGGTGGACGTCGTCTCGAGCATCATGCCCATCGAGGGAGCCACCGGCTTGAGCCGGGAGATCTCCCCCCAGCTCATCACACCCGGGTTCAGGTGCGGCAGCAGTCCGGTCTCCTCGAGCACCCCGATCGACATCGCCCGCAGGTAGTCCAGCGTCGAATCGTAGCCGCGCTCGTCCAGCCACTGCTTGGCCTCCGGCCACCGATCCTCGGGGCGGTCGCCGAGGGTGAAGAGGGCTTCCTTGCAGCCCAATTCGGCGCCCTGCCGCGCAATCTCCAGCACCTCGTCCGGTTCCAGGTACGCGCCGCGCCCCTCGGCCCGCAACTTGCCGGGCACGGTGACGAACGTGCAGTAGTGGCACTTGTCCCGGCACAACCGCGTCAGCGGAATGAACACCTTGCGCGAGTACGTGACAGCCCTGGGTCTGCCCGCCGCCAGCAACCCGGCGTCCCGGACCTTCGCCGCCGACGAACACAGATCGGCCAGATCGTCGCCGCGGGCCTGCAGCAGGACCGTCGCCTCGTCCACGTTCAGAGTGGCGCCGTCGCGCGCGCGGCGCAGCACCCGCCGCATCGACGAAGGAGTCGGGACGTGAGTAGCCATCGAGCACTGTGTCATGACATGTCCTGTCTACGGCTTAGGCGATTTGAACGAGGCAGAGTCGACGGCACGTATTCAACCGCCCGCATAGGCCGAATGGCGCGCGGACAGTGAGTCAAGAAGACCTGATCACCCCTACATTGCGTAGACCGCGACTCGCGTCGCTAGTGGATCGTAGTGGGTGCGCGCACCGCAGATGACGGCAACCTCCGGCCGTGGTCTGCATTCCCCGGCCGGATGGCGGCGGTTGGTTGGCTTTCCACGTCCCGCATCCTTTGAAGCGTCCTACGCTCCTCCTCGATGTAGCCGCCCCAGATTCCGTGGCGTTCGTAGGCTTCGAGTGCGTAGTTGAGGCACCTCGCGCGCACGGGGCATCGGAGGCAGATCCGTTTCGCGGCACGTACTCGACTCGCGCGTGGTTCGCCTCGTTCATTGTCAGGATGGAAGAACACCGCGGGGTCGGCGTCCCGGCAGGCTGCGGACAGTTGCCAATCCCAGGACTCTGCGCTCGGCGACGGAAGCCGTACCGCTAATGCAGGCAAACGTGTTGTCCTCTCGCCAGTTGGTAGGCGCGTATCAACCCTGCGGTGGAGCTATCCCCGTCATAAGCTGCGCCGTCTGTGTCCCAGAGGGCAGGGCCCAGTTCCAGAGCCGATGTCTTGCCGAGTTCGACACCCCACTGGTCGAACGAGTCGATGCCCCACACGACCCCTTGTACGAAGACTTGGTGTTCATACAAGCCGATCAGCTGCCCGAGGGTCGACGGTGTGAGCTTCGTGCCAAGGATCGTGGTCGACGGCCTGTTTCCGGGCATCACCTTGTGCGGTACGAGTTCGGGCGGTGTCCCGTCTGCGACGACCTCGGTAGCGGTTTTTCCGAATGCCAGCACCTTGGACTGGGCGAGCATGTTCGCCGTCAGCACACCGTGCATCGACCCCGCGCCGTCAAGAGTGGGGAGATCATCAATCGGTTGCGCGAACCCCAGGAAGTCCACGGGAATCAACCGCGTGCCCTGATGCAGAAGTTGATGGAAGGCGTGCTGACCGTTCGTGCCGGGTTCACCCCAGAACACTTCGCCGGTCGCCGCACCAACGCGAGTCCCGTCAGCCTGTACCGACTTGCCGTTCGATTCCATCGTCAGCTGCTGCAGGTAGGCCGGAAACCGTGCGAGGTCGTGCGAATACGGCAGCACAGCACGGGAGTCGGCGTCGAAGAAGCTCGCGTACCAGACGCCCAGCAGACCCAACATGACTGGTGCATTCGACTCGAGCGGCGCAGTGCGGAAGTGCTCATCGATCTTGCGGGATCCGTCGAGAAATTCGGCGAAGCGATCTCGTCCGATCGCGGCCATCACCGCGAGTCCGACGGCCGAGCCCACCGAGTACCGTCCGCCGACCCAGTCCCAGAATCCGAAGGTATTCGCCGGGTCGATTCCGAACGCGGCCACCCGTTCGGCGTTCGTCGAGACGGCGGCGAAATGGTGCGGGACCGCATCGTCGCCGAGAGTCTCGGTGACCCATCTGCGGGCCGCTGCCGCGTTGGTCATGGTCTCCAACGTCGAGAACGTCTTGGAAACAACGATGAACAGTGTGCTGGCGGGGTCGAGGTCCGACAAAGTCGAGACCAGGTCCGCGGGGTCGACATTCGACACGAACCGCACCTCGGGTCCGTCTACATAGTGACGCAACGCGCGATAGACCATGGCCGGGCCAAGATCCGAGCCACCGATACCGATGTTCACCACCGTTCGGATGGCCTTACCGGTGGCGCCGCGCCAGTCCCCGGACCGAATCCGATCGGTGAACGCACCCATCCGATCCAACACACGGTGGACGTCGCCGATGACATCCTGCCCGTCCACCATCAGGGTGGCATCGCGGCGCTCTCGCAGCGCCGTATGCAAGACCGCACGGTCTTCGGACACATTGATGTGGGCGCCGGAAAGCATCGCGTCCCGCTGTTCCTCCACGCCGGCGGCACGCGCAAGATCGAGAAGAAGACCGAGGGTTTCACGTGTGATCCGGTGTTTGCTGTAGTCCACATACAAGTCGCCGGCGGTAACGGTCAGATCGGTGCCGCGGCCTGGATCGGTGTCGAACAGCTCCCGCAGATGCAGGGCGGCGATCGCCTGTTGGTGATCGGTGAGTTTCTGCCACACCGGGATTTCGGTGACGTCGGTGGATGTGGTCATCACAGCGCCCGCAGCCGCGGGGCAAGATCCCGCTCGAAGAGTTCCAGGAACCGCTTCTGATCGTGGCCGGGAGCGTGGAAGACCAGGTGGTTCAATCCGGCATCGAGATACGGGCGGATCTGGGCCACCGCCTCATCCGGATCCGACGCCACGATCCACCGCTTCGCGACCTGCTCGATCGGCAACGCATCCGCCGCCTTCTCCATCTCGATCGGATCATCGATGCTGTGCTTCTGCTCCGGCGTCAACGACAACGGCGCCCAGAACCGCGTGTTCTCCAGCGCCAACTCCGGATCCGTGTCGTACGAAATCTTGATCTCGATCATCGTGTCGATCTCCGCCACATCACGGCCGGCCTTCGCCGCCCCCTCCGCGACCGCAGGCATCAACTTCTCCGTGTACAACTCCATGCCCTTACCGGACGTGCAGATGAACCCGTCACCGCTACGACCGGCATACCGGGCCACCACCGGACCACCGGCCGCGATGTACACCGGAATCCCACCCTCGGGCACGTCGTAGATCGACGCCCCCTTCGTGGTGAAGTACTCACCCTCGAAATCGACCCGGTCGCCGAGCCACAGCTCACGCATCAACCGCACCGACTCCCGCAGCCGCGCGAACCGCTCCTTGAACTCCGGCCACTGACCCGCGAAACCCGTCGCGATCTCGTTCAATGCCTCACCGGTACCCACCCCGAGCATGATCCGCCCCGGATACAGACACCCCATCGTCGCGAACGCCTGCGCCACCACCGCCGGGTTGTACCGGAACGTCGGCGTCATCACCGACGTCCCCAACTGCAACCGCTCCGTCCGCTCCCCGACCGCCGTCATCCACGCCAACGAGAACGGCGCATGCCCACCCTCGTGCCGCCACGGCTGGAAATGATCCGACACCGTCGCCGAATCCATACCGTGCGCCTCCGCCAGAACACCCAGCTCCACCAACTCCCGCGGACCGAACTGCTCCGCAGACGCCTTGTAACCCAACCTGATCATTACTGCACCGCCTCCATAGTCCGGACCTGATGTCCACCGAATTTCTGTCGTAGGGCCGACACTGCCTTCATCGTTGGCGAGTCCGGCTGGCGGGAGGAGAATCGTGCGAACAGGGCGGCCGAGATCACCGGAACCGGCACGGCGTGCGCGATAGCCTCTTCGACGGTCCAGCGGCCCTCACCGGAGTCTTCGGTGTATCCGGTGATCGCGCTCAGTCCTGGGTCCTCCCGCAGCGCCGAGACGAGAAGTTCGAGCAGCCAGGAGCGCACCACGGTGCCGTTCTGCCACGCCCTCATCACACTGTCGGGGGCGGTGATCCGGGGTTCGGCGGCCAGCAGTTCGTATCCCTCCGCGTACGCCTGCATCAAGCCGTACTCGATGCCGTTGTGCACCATCTTTGCGTAGTGGCCGGCGCCGACCGGACCGGCATGCACGAAACCCTCGTCCCGCTTCCCTTCGGGCCGCAGTGCGTCGAAGATCGGCATCGCGCGAGCCACATCCGCATCCCCGCCGCCCACCATCAGACCGTAGCCCTCTTCCAGGCCCCATACTCCCCCGGACACGCCGCAGTCCAGGTAACCGATTCCACGCTCCCGCAGGACATCCGCGTGCACCTCGTCATCGGAGAAGCGAGAATTGCCTCCATCGATGACAAGGTCCCCCGCCGCCAACAAACCGCGCAGTGCGTCGATCACACTGCGGGTCGGCTCACCCGCGGGAACCATCACCCAGACCACCCGCGGACTGCTGAGACGAGTCACCAGTGCAGCCAATGACCCCACATCCCGGATCGACGGATCGGCGTCAAACCCGATGACTTCATGACCGGCGGCGCGAACACGCTCTCGCATGTTTCCGCCCATCCGCCCTAGACCTATCAAACCCAATTGCATCGGAAGCTCCTCGACAGTTGCGTGGCGATCGGCGCGGGATCCAGACTCCACCGCTGCACGAAATCGCGCATCGAATGCCTGTAATCATGCCGTTCATCCCGCTGAACTGTCAATATCTGCGCACTCATCGCTAGAATCGTGGAGCCCCAACCAGATTTCACACAGTGCCGATGCCGAGGAGAGAGTCGTGTCCGCCACGGAAAGACGAGGTCAGATACTCCAACGCCTCCAAGTCGACGGCTACGTCGAGGCCAAGATCCTCTCGCGCGAACTCGGCGTCGACACGTCCACGATTCGGCGCGATCTCGACACGCTGGTTCGGTCCGGCCACGCCGAACGGACCCACGGAGGAGCCCGACCCGTCACCGGCGCATCATCCGAGATCCCCTATGCGGTGAAGGAAACCGAGCACCGACAAGAAAAGACCGCGATCGCGCATCTTGCGGCACAGCAGGTAACAGATGGCCAAACCATCATTCTCGACAGCGGGTCAACCACCTACCAGGTGGCCCGCGAACTTCGCCACAAGGCCGATCTGACGATCATCACCAACGACCTCCGAATCGGGAAGTATGTGGCCACCATCCCCGGCACACGACTACTCGTGACCGGCGGTGAGCTGCTCGGATCCGTCTTCACGCTCGTCGGTGAACGCGCCGTCGACTTTCTGTCCGACTACTCGGCCGACTGGGCCTTCCTCGGCGCAGACGCCATCGACCCCATCGCGGGCATCACCAACAGCAACACCCTCGAAGTTCCACTCAAGCGGGCAATAATCTCGGCAGCAACTCGCACCGCAGTCGTCGCCGATAGTTCCAAACTCGGACACCGCGCCCTCGCCAAAGTCGCCGCGATCGACGAAGTCGACATGATCCTCACCGACACCGGACTTCCGGGCGTCCAGGCCGAACAGTACGGCGACCAAGTTGTCCGTGCGCGCGTAGCTGACGACCATCAGCAGAACAACTAAGCTACTCCCAATATCGAGACTCCACCCCCTCGGCGACCAGGAACTCGGCCAGCTTGGACAGGCTCCAGGTCGAGAACGGCAGGTCGCGCTCGGTCGGGGTGGACTTGGCGATCTTCTTGATCTCCCGGCGTCCGGACAGAGTGAACTTCTTCGGTCTTCCCCCTTTGCATTTCGGGTACAGCGAGTCGAACCCGTCGGTGTTGAAATTGTGGATCTCGTCCCGGACCCGGTCGGCGCTGGTGAAGCTGACCTCGCGAATTGACGACAGGCATCCGTTGGACGGACAGTAAGATCATCTGCGCCCGCCGCCAGGTCACCACGGATCCGGTGCCTCGGCGCACGATGCGCAGCAGCCGTTTCCACTCGTCATCATCGATCTCCCGAACCCGCACTCGCTCTGCCATCTGATCAGGATGACCGAGGTAGCGTCCAGCGACCGGCAATCAAGCGGCGCGTCGGACCAACGGGGAAACAAACCCGCGTGCGGCACTAGACCCGAATAGGGGACAGTATTGCAGATTCCGCGTCCGCCGCCTCGGGTGAGGCGACCGCCGCCAGGGACGGGCGACCACGGGATGAGCGCAGCCGTCCCGCCGACTACGTCCCAGCAACGCCGCATCGCTGACGGCGACGAGCCTGTTCTCCGACGACCCGAGCGCGCTCATCCACAATGCCTCACGCTGGCATGCGCGCGCCGTGAACACCCTCGCACTGCACGCACTCAGGGGATCATTTCTGCGGCTTCCCGTTGCCGCCCAGAGAGATACAGTTCTTGGACCTTGCTGCAGACCTCGCCCCATCCCATCCGCACGAAGATATCGTTATGGAAGTTTACGTCCTTGGCGCCCATTCCTCCTGCATACAGCGCAATTACGGATTTGATCCGTGCTGCCGCAGTCTCGACGTCGTCGTGCTCGCTGACCCAGATCACGCCGGCTACATCGAAGGAGTTCTGATCGCGGCGGGCGGTGGGTCGGGCGAAGCCCTCGGTCAGTGCTTTCCGGTAGAAGTCGTCGGATTTCGGCGAGAACCACAGTGGTAACCATCCATCAGCGATTTCAGCTGCGAGCGCCGCATTCTTCGGTCCTTCGGCTCCCAGGTAGACAGGGATGTCGGAGCCCAACGGGTGTACGGTCGATTTCAGTGGTTTGCCCAGTCCGGCGGCGCCGTCCCCGGTGTACGGCAACTGATAGTGGCGGCCGGAGTAGGCTACCGGCTCGTTCCGGGTCCACACTGCCCGCATGATCTCGACGTATTCCCGGGTTCGCTCCAACGGCCGCGGGTAGGGCTGTCCGTACCAGCCTTCGACTACCTGAGGGCCCGACGCCCCGATACCTACCACCATCCGGCCACTGCTCAGATGATCGATGGTTGCAGCGGCCATCGCCAGCGCGGTGGGGTTTCGCGCCGATATCTGGCACATCGCAGTACCCAACCGCATCGCGGACGTGCGAGTCCCCCACCACGCGAGCGGCGAGATCGCATCCGAACCGTAGCTTTCTGCGGTCCACATGCTTTCGACGCCGACTTCCTCGGCCTCGGCCAACACCCGCTCGACGTTCTTCCGGCCCAGCCCCCCAGTAGCCAACACCAATTCCGAATGACATCATCGCCGATTCCGCCATGCCCGTCGTGCCCGCCCCACGCGGCGGGCGGGCACGGTTGCGCGGTGTACCCGTCGTCGGTCACCGACGCAGAGTGGACGACCCTCGAACCGCTGTTGCCCGCGCCCGGCAGCACGGCAGGCCGCGGCGGCAGACCCGAGAAGCATTGCCGCCCTCTAATAGTGGACGCCATCTTGTACATCGTCCGCAGTGGTATCGCGTGGCGGCAACTGCCGATGGAGTTCCCGCCAGCCGGGACGGTGTACGCGGTCTTCGCCCGCTGGTCCCACAGCGGCGCGTGGCAGCGCATCGTCGACGCGCTGCGCGACCGCCTGCGAGTGCGTGACGGGCGGGACCGGTGCCCGACCGCGGCGATCATCTACTCGCAGACGGTGCCGGCCGCGGATACCGTGCCCCGATCGAGCCGCGGCTGGGATGGCGGCAAGAGAACGAACGGCGTCAAGCGACACGTTGCCATCGATGTGAACGGACTGCTGCTCGCCGTCGTCGTCACCGCTGCCTCGATCCAGGACCGACGCCGCGCACCGACTCCTGACCGCACTGCGCGGCAGGTTCTCCACCATCTGGCTGGTCTGGGCCGACGGCGGTTATCCCGGACGGCTGCCCGTCTGGGCGAAAGACGTCCTCGCCCTGCCTATACAGATCATCAAACGCATCCCCGGCGCCACCGGCTTCCACGTCCGACCCCGCGTGTGGGGGGGTCGAGAGAAGTTTCGCGTGGATCAACAAGCACCGCCGCTGCGTGCGAGACTACGAAACCAGACCCGACCACCACGAGGCCATGGTTCACATCGCGACGATCGCGACCATGACGAGGCGGCTCGCCCGAACCTGACGGTTTTCAAACGCACTCTCACAATCCTGACACCCGTGCTTGCGAGGAGTCAGGCCGTGGCCGCCCCACCGGACGGGACACCGCCGATCCGACCCGTTGATCGGTAGTCGATGTGTGCAATTTAGTCGCATCTGCGATTATTTGACACTAGGCTATTTCGCCAATAGCCTGATACACGTCACTTCAACGCCTCGCTGAGTAAATGCGCTTTTGCATGCCGCCGGCCTGAAGTTCGGCGCGACAGACGACCTGCAAGGGAGTGCCCGATGACCACCACCCACACGATTCCCCCGGACACCGGTTTCGATGAACTGGTCGCCCTGGAACCCGAGGCCCGCAAGTGCCCGTTCCCGACGTACTCCACCCTGCAAGCGGACCACCCGATCGCCTACAGCGACACCCTGAATGCGTGGGTGATCACCCGCCACGACGACATCCTCACGATCCTGCGCCAGCCTGAGGTCTTCTCCAGCCGACAGCAGAGCGGGCCGAGCTCGGTGACCGCACTCGCCGAACGGGTGGTGGCCGACGACAGCTACCCCGACGCCACCCGGGACCACGCGGCACGGCGCCTGCGGCTGAGCAAGTCGCCCGTCCTGGTGAACTCCGATCCGCCGGAACATCGCCGGCAACGTCGACTGGTCACCTCCGCCTTCTCCCCCCGCAGCGTCGACTCGATGGTGCCGGCCATCACCGAGATCGCCGAGACCATCGTCGACGCCGCGGTCGCCGCGGGCAAGGTCGACCTGGTGCAGAACTTCACCTTTCCGTTCCCAATGACGGTGATCGCCCGGATCCTCGGCGTCCCGGAGGCGAAGATGGAGGTCTTCAAACTGTGGACCATCGCCTTCACGCGAGGGGTCGGGGCGAATGATCTCGACCGCGAACAGATCATCGAGCTGTTCGCGGCGGTCGACGACTTCTACGACTACTTCACCGAGCAGATCGCCGACCGCGAACGTGAGCCGAAGGACGACCTGCTGACCGCCGTCGTGCAGTCCCGGATCGACGGCGAACGCCCGCTCACCGAAGACGAACTCCTGCAGATGCTGGTTCAGTTCCTGGTTGCGGGCAACGAGACGACCACCAACCTCATCGGCAGCTGCCTGCTGCGATTGTCCGGCGACCCCGAGCTGCTCGCCGGACTCCAGGCGGACATGTCCCGGATTCCCGACTTCGTCGAGGAGGTCCTGCGACTCGAGTCGCCCACCCAGGGTATGTATCGCACCCTCACCCGGGACTACGACCTCGCCGGGATCCACCTGCCCGCCGGGAGCATGGTCTTCATGATCTATGCGGCGGCCAACCGCGATCCCGAGGTCTTCAAGTGCCCGCACGACGTCTCCGAGGAGAACGACCCGAAGCGTCACCTCTCTTTCGGACGCGGCGAACACCTCTGCCTCGGCATGCACCTCGCCCGCCGCGAAGCGATCATCGCGCTCGAGGCGCTGCTGTCTCGCATCGAGAAGATCATCCCGGAGCGCGCCACCACGGAGATCGACTACAACCGCAGCTTCATTCTGCGGGGGATCACCGCACTGCCGGTGGAACTCGTCGCGAAGACGTAGCGACGGCAGCACAAGTGGTCGGCCCGGGCCCCTGCGGCTCGGCCGGCCCGGCGAGGCGAAGTGGGATACTTGCTCGATGACCACCCGTCCGGCCGGCAATCTACCGGTGGAACTGACAAGTTTCGTCGGCCGGCGCGAAGACCTGACACGGGCGAGAACCCTGCTGGGCACCAGCCGACTGCTCACCCTGACCGGAGTCGGCGGGGTCGGCAAGACCCGGCTGGCGTTCGCGGTCGCCGGCAGCGTCCGTCGCGAGTTCCCTGACGGGGTGTGGATCGTCGAACTCGCCGATCTGCGCCAGGGTGGCCTGCTGGTGCAGACGATCTGCCGCCAGTTGGGTCTTCCCAACGATTCTGCCGACGCCTTCGGCCAGCTCGCCGAGCATGCGGCGACCAGACGGCTCCTCTTGGTTCTCGACAACTGTGAGCACCTCATCGACGCCTGCTCAGAGCTGGTGCGCCGGTTGCTCTCCGTGTCGCCGTCGGTCAGGATTCTGGCGACCAGCCGGCATCGGCTCGGTGTCGAGGGTGAGCAATTGCTGCCGGTCAGTCCGCTGACCGTCGACTCGCCGGGCGGCCTGGGCGAAGCGATGGTGTTGTTCGAAGAGCGCGCGTCGGCCGCCAAACCCGATTTCCGGATCGCCGACGACAACCGTGCGGCCGTGGAGGAGATCTGCCGCAGCCTCGAGGGCCTGCCCCTGGCCATCGAGTTGGCAGCGGCGAACATCCGGATCTTCAACCCGGCCGAGATCGCCTCTCGCCTCGGCGACACCGCGTTGCTGTCCTCGACCGAGCGGACCCGCACCGCCCGGCACCAGACCCTCCAGTCGGTCGTCGACTGGAGCTACCGATTGTGTTCACCTCGCGAACGTCAGGTGTGGGAACAACTCTCGGTCTTCTCCGGAGGTTTCACCGCTGAGACGGCCGACGGTGTCTGCCTGCCGGCCGAGCCGGGGAACGGCGTCCTGCGCGAACTAATCGCGTTGCTCGACAAGTCGATGATCGTTCGGATCGACGACGAGAAGGCCCAGCGAGGCCGCTACCGGCTGCTCGAACCGATGCGCCAGTTCGCACTCGAGAAACGGGAATCGTCCGCCGACGCCGCCGCAGTCCGTATCCGTCACCGCGACTACTTCCTGCGCCTCGCGCAGCGTTCCGACACCGACTACTGCAGCCCGGACGACATCGAATGGTTCGCCCGTACCCGGGCCGAGCACGCGAACATCCGAGAGGCGATGGCGTTCAGCGTGGCCGAGCCGGGACAACCTGGGGTAACCCTCGAGATGGTGCGCGCGATGCGGCCCTACTGGTCACAGTCGGGAACCATGGTGGAGGGATTCCAGTGGTCGGTCCGCGCGCTCGAGCAACTCACCGAGCCGACGCCGGAGCGCGCGATGGGCCTGGCCACCGGCAGCCTCCTCGGCTTCCTCATCGGCGAGATCGACCGGGCACACGCGATGCTCCGCGAACACAACGAGCTGGCGGAGCAGCTGGGGACCGATGAGTTCACGTTCCGGGCACACTTCGCAGCCGCCCTCGAGGCATCGTTGCGTCGGGACGGGAGCCGGGCCTTCGAGCTCGCCGAGCAGGCGCTCGAACTGGACACCGCTCGAGCCGATCCCGGACTGGTCGCCGACTGCATGGCACTGTCCGCGCTCTACGCGTTCATCACCGAACACCCGGATGCCGAGAAGTTCACGCAGCGTCACCTGGACTACGCCGACCGCCATCAGGGGCATCTGGTGCGGGCCACCGCCCTGGGACCCATGGGGATCGTGCGTTGGCACCAGGGCGACACCGCCGCCGCCGAGGCCCTGATGGCCGAGGCGATAGACCTGTACGCGGCGTTCGACTATCCGGGGATGACCGTGGTCGCCATCGACGTGATCGGGTGGTGTGCCGCCGACAGCGATCCCCCGCGATCTGCGGCACTCCTGGGAGCGGCCGCGACGCTGTGGCACCAGCACAGTCACATGAAGCTGGCGCAGGCAGCGCTCGATCCGGTCACCCGGATCGTCGAGAAGCGGCTGCGCCAGATGATGGGCGATGCCGCGTTCGTGTCGGCCTTCGACCAGGGGCGGGCCCTGACGCTCGACGAAACGGTGCGGCTCGCGCGCGGCGCCGACGGCCCGACCGAGCCCCGACCAGCTGCACCGGCTCGCCGGTCCGGCGTCACCCGCCGCGAACAGCAAGTGGCCGAACTGGTGGCCGACGGTCTGACCAACAAGGAGATCGCGGCCAAGCTCGTGATCTCCGCGAGAACCGTCGACGCTCACGTCGATCACATCCTGACCAAGCTGGGCTTCCGCTCGCGGACCCAGATCGCACGGTGGATCAGCGCGACCGACGGCGACGCCTGACAGCCGTCAGGGCACGGCAGCGAGGTAGGCCAGTGCCTCCACGCCGGCCGGCGTGATCCGGACGTGACCGCGTTCGGTCGGGCCGCTCGCACCGGTGATCAACCCGAGTTCGACGAGATGCTCCAGGACCGAGGCGCTGGTTGTCGCGACCCCGTTCCGCACCACCGGAGAATCCGCGCTCGCCGTGCCGACCATCGCCGTCGCCAACTCGTCGACCGCGACCCGTTCCAGTACGTCCAGCTGCATTGCGTTCATTTCCGGCCTCCTTTTGCCGCTTCCCAGCTTGGCGTGCGCGGAGGCCGGCGACCATTCGGAAAAGCACCTAAGTCGCTACCTATGTTCTGCATCACATCGACGCATGTAGGCGATTCAAGTCACGTGCCTTAGGTGGGACGACCTCAGCAGGAACGGAAGTCCGGCGAGCGCTTCTCGAAGAAGGCGCGGGCGCCTTCTCGGGACTCCTTGGAACGGAAGGACAAGGCCTGCCCCACCGCCTCGGCCTCGATCGCATCGGCGAACGAGCGCTCGAAGGAGGCGTTGAGCTGCTGCTTGATCACCGACAGGGCGCGCCGGGGGCCGTCGGCGAGCCGGTCGGCCCACTTGTCGACCAGCGCGTCGAGCTCGGCGGCCGGAACAGCACGGTTGACCAGCCCCATCTCCCCCGCCTCGGCGCCGCTGACCCGGGCGGCGAGGAACATGATCTCCTTGGCGCGGCCCAGACCGACCAGCCTCGGCACCAGCCAGGAACCCCCGCCGTCGATGGACAGACCGCGTTCGGCGAAGATCTCGCCGAACACCGCGTCGTCGGCGGCGGCCACGAGGTCGGCGCACAGCGCGAGGTTCGCGCCATACCCGACCGCCCCACCGCGGACCTTCGCGATCACCGGCAGCGGTAGATCGTGGATCAGCGAGCACAGATGCCCGACGCGGCGCATGAAGGTCATCTCGTCGGGCAGGATCTTCTCCGACAGGTCCATGCCGGAGCAGAATGAGGTTCCGGCACCGGTCATCACCAGGACCCGGCAGCGGTCGTCGGCCCACACCAACTCGAGTGCGACGATCGTCTCGTCCACCATCTGCTTGTTCAGCCCGTTCTTGCGGTCGGGCCGGTTCAAGGTCAGGGTCGCGACGCCGGATTCGCTGACGTCCAACAGCACCGCCGGCTCGCTCATCGGACCGCAGCCTGCAGCAAGAGCCCGGCGAAGCGCGACCGGTGTTCGGCCGGGGTGCCGAACAGGACCTCGAGCACCTTGGCCCGCCGGAGATAGAGGTGGGCGTCGTGCTCCCAGGTGAAGCCGATGCCGCCCAGGATGTGGAGTGACGCATCGGCGACGAACATCGCTGCGTCGCCGCACCTCGCCTGAGCCATGCTCGCGGCCACCGACAGGTCTCGGGCGGTCACCTCCGACCGCTCGTCGAGGTAGGCGTCCGCGGCGACGACGGCGATGTCGAGCGACGACCGTCCGAGCTCCACGGCCATGAGCAGGTCGACGAGCTGGTGCTTGATGGCCTGGAACTGACCGATCGGGCGATCGAACTGCACCCGGTCCTTGGCCCACGCGACCGCCGCCTCATGGCAGTGCTGCGCGATGCCCACCTGTTCCGCGGCGATGAGCACCAGGGCGAGATCGGCCGCGGCCCCGAGCGGAACCCCTACACCGAGCAGGGACGCCGGTGCGCCATCGAACTCGACGGTCGCCATGCCCCGCGTCAGATCGAGACCGACCGCCGCTGTCCGCGTGAGACCGGGCGCGTCCGCGTCGACCGCCACCACCGCGACGTCGCCGCCGAGCACGACCGGAACCAGCAGTACGTCGGCGTGCATTCCGTCCAGCACGAACTCGAACGTCCCACTGACGCTGATCTTTTCGTTGCCTTGCTCGCGGCGCGCCCCGGCCGACGGGCCAGGTGTCGTCGATGCCGGATCGGACCAGCACACCGTCGCGGTCCGCCCGTCCTCGCCGAGTTGGCTCAGCAGTTCCGTCGCCGGGCCCGTACCGACCAGCCGCAGCAACGATCCGGCGATGCCGATCGAGGACAGCCCCGGCACCACCGCCAGGGTCCGGGCCAGGTTCTCGACGACGACCGCGAGCTCGGTGACACCCGCGCCCGCACCGCCCTGGGCTTCCGGGACCAGCAGGGCGCCGAGTCCCATCTGCTCGGTCAGGACCTTCCACAACCGCCCGTCGCGTTCCGGGCGGCCGTGATCGTCGAGGAATTCCCGGGGCCCGGCCGAGGCGGCATCGCGCACCGCCTCGGCCAGCGCCGCTCGTTCCTGTGCATCGACAGCCATCTCGATCTCCTACTTGCTCCGGGCCCGCCGGGCGACCGGCGACTGCTCGTCCCGGGACGGCAACGCGATGGTCGCCGCGCCGGGCATGACATCGGCGCCGCGCTGATTGCGGGCGAACGTTCGCAGTTCCACCACATGCTCGCCGTCGGAGGTGACCGACTTGCCGGTCACCTCACCGCCGAGGGTGACCACGTCGGAGAGGTAGACGAAGCCCCGGTACTCGGAACTGCAGTCGCGGACCCAACCCTGGTCGCCGCACCAGTTGGTGAGGACCTGCGTCTGCCAGCACTGTCGCTGGAAGCCGACGTCGTACTGGAAGGCCACACCCATCGCGTTCGCGGCCGCCTTGTTGTAGTGCACCGCGTAGATCGGTTCGCTGGAACCCATCACCGGGTCGCGGAACGACCATGCCGGATGGGTCTGGTAGTCGACGAGTGCGGCGGCATGCGCCTTGAGTCGCGGGATCGGGGTGCCGCCCCCGGCGATGAAGGCGACCTCGTCGGTCAGCCCGATCGGCCCCTTGGTCAGCGTCTGGATCGGGTCACCGACCTCGACGTCTTCCCAGTAGCGCGCCTGCGCGCCGCGTGGCTTCTCGCTCAGCACCCGCGCCTCGACCTCGCGGATCTCCTCCTCCTGCCACGGATGCGGCAGCACCAGCTCCGGCTTGCCGGAGTCCGATGCCGCGGCCTTGGACCGGGACTTGGCCGAACCGCGCTCGAAGTTCACCACCTGCCAGTCGATCTCGGCGACGAGTTCGTCGTGCTGGTTGCGGTAGGAGTTGACGAAGTGGTCGGTCACCATCTGACCGGCGAACGTGCTCGGCCGCGGTCCGGTGAAGCCGTCGTAGCGGCAGGTCGCGGTGATCGTGTCACCCCAGTAGACCGGCTGATGGAAATGCGCCTGGGTGGCGTTGTGGAACGCCCCGAGTCCCGGCCAACCGAACTGGATGCCGGAGAAGCAGCCGATCACGAAGGACGGCGGGGCCACCGGGGCACCGAAGTCAGACTTCGCCGCGTGTTCCGCGTCGGTCCACAGCGGGTTGACGTCGCCGATGCCGCCGGCGAACTTGATCACCGCGATACGGGTGGCCTCTTCGTTGTTGATCGAATGATCGATGCGCAGATCCACCCCGGCCCGGGCCTTCATGGACGCGATCATCTCGTCGGTAATGACCGCCTCGGGCATCTTCGCCTCGGTGGTCTTGTCCACCGGCGCTGCGGCCTTCTCGGTGGTGGTCATCGCGCGGCAGCCTTCTCCGGATTCGCGGTCCAGGTGCTCGCGCCACTGGGGACACCGGCCTCGGCCACTGCCCGGCTCAGCCCGTCGAGGGTCCATCGGCCATCACCCATCAGCTTCCACTCCGGGTCCTTGGTCCACGGCTGGATACGCTGCACCCGCGAGCCGCCGACCAGGAAGACCTCGCCGGTGAGGGGGCACTCCGGTGACAGCAAATATCCGACGAAGGGCGACACGTTGGCCGGATCGAAGCGGTCGAACTCGCCGTCCTTGCCGGCCAGTGCGTCACCGAAGGCACTCTCGGTGAGGCGGGTACGCGCCTGCGGCAGGATCGCGTTGACCCGGACGCCGTAACGCTTGAGTTCCTTGCTTGCGACCTGCGTCAGGCTGGCGACCGCGGCCTTGGCGGCCGAGTAGTTGGTCTGGCCGGGATTGCCGAACACACCCGATTCGCTGCTGGTGTTGACGACCGAGCCGGTCACCTGCTCACCTGCCTTGCTCTGTTCGCGCCAGAAGCGCGAGACCTCTCGGGTCATGAGGAAGGTGCCGCGAAGGTTGACGCGGAGCACGAGGTCCCAGTCGGCGTCGTCGATGTTCACCAGCACGCGGTCACGCAGGATGCCGGCGTTGTTGACCAGTCCGTCCACGCCGCCGAAGGTGTCGATCGCGGTGGCCACGATCCGGCTCGCGCCGGCCGAGTCGGCGACGTCGGCACCGTTGGCGACGGCCCGGCCACCGGCGGCGATGATCTCGTCGACCACGTCCTGGGCCGGGCCGGCCGCGGCGCCGCTGCCGTCCTGTGCGCCGCCGAGGTCGTTGACCACCACATTGGCGCCCTCGGCCGCGAACAGCAGAGCGTGTTCACGTCCGATACCCCGGCCCGCGCCGGTGACGATGACTGTTCTTCCGTCGAGGTGTCCCATCGAGTTTCCTTACCTGTGAGTCGTCTCCCCTGCGGGAGAGCGCAATTCGAGATGCCGGCCGCTAGTGGCGGACCGGCGTGTCCTTGGGGAGTCGCAGAACGCGCTCGGCGACCGTGTTGCGGTGGATCTCGTCGGTCCCGCCACCGATGCGCATACCGGGCACACTGAGCACGAATTCCGACCACGCATACGTGCGCGGCGCACCTGTGTCGGCGACGAGTCGCGGACCCAGTACGACGGTGACCAGCTCGCCCAGTGCCTGCAGGTTCGCTGTCAGTGCCAGCTTCCCGAGCGACATCTCCGGCCCCGGCACCCCGTTGGCCTTGAGATTGGCGTCGGCGCGGCGACGCATCGCCTTGGCCGAGGTCACCCCGGAGTACACCTTCGCGAAGGCCTCGATCACCGCCGGATCCTCGTGTCGTCCGAGATCGGCGATCCAGGCGGCGAGGTCGTCCATCCGGAACAGTCCACTACCGCCGCTCGACGAGCCGCCGATGGCGTTGCGCTCGTGCATGAGCATCGCGATGGCGACCGACCAGCCCTCGCCGACCTCGCCGAGCCTGCACCAGTCCGGCAGCGTGACGTCGGTGAGGAAGACCTCGTTGAAGTCGGCGGCTCCGGTGATCTGGCGCAGCGGCCGCACCTCGACGCCGGGAGCCCGCATGTCGACGACGAAGGCGGTCAGGTTCTTGTGCCGCGGCCCGTCGCTGGTACGGGTCAGGGCGATCCCGATGTCGGAGTAGTGAGCGCCCGAGGTCCACACCTTCTGACCGTTGAGCGTCCACTCGCCGCCCGCCGCATCCGGTACCGCCTTGGTGCGGACGGCGGCGAGATCGGAACCCGCAGCGGGCTCACTGAAGAGCTGGCAACCGATTACGTCGGCCCGGCGCAGGCCGGTGAGCCACTTCCGCTCGGCCTCCGGGGAACCGAACTGCGCCAATGTCGGCGCCACCATGCCCAGACTCACCGACAGCGGCCCCTTCGACGGGATCGGGAACTCCCGCTCGGCCGCGGAGAAGGCGCGCTCGTAGGCGGTCGGCAGGCCGGCTCCGCCGCGGTCTGCCGCCCCGGTGATCCAGCCGAAGCCGGCGTCGAACGCCGCACGCTGGTATTCGACTGCGGCACTGAGTTCTTCGTCGGTCGACCCGGAGAACAGCGCATACCGGGACTTCACCGGGCCCGCCCCCGCCGACCCGTTCCGGCTGTCGGCAACGGTCCCGAGGAACCGCCGGGCCCCGTCCAGGAACTCGTCGATAGTCGGAGTCATCACTTCACCACCTTTCAGAGGTCATCCCAGCTCTTACTCTGGTTTAAGACTGTCTACGTGTAGATCATTTACTTGGAGGGCACCGGTCCTCGACGCCCGCACACGGCCGGACTCAGTGAACGGTGACGGTGCCGTTGGTGCCGTCGACGGTGATGCGGGTGCCGTTGGCGATGCGCTCGGTCGCCTCACGGACACCGAGCACGCAGGGCATGCCGAGTTCCCGGCTGACGATGGCGGCATGACTGAGCGGCGACCCGACGTTCACCACGACCGCCTCGGCGGAGGTGAAGATCGGTGTCCAGCGACTCGACGACCATGCCGCCGTTGAGCGTCCACCGCAACGGGGTGATCACCCCGCCGGCCACCTCACCGGTATTCGCCCGGGTGTAGACCGGGAACCGTTCGCTCGGCGCGTTGTCGATGACGAACGGCTGAGAGATGTCGACCATGGCGCGCCTTCCGATTGCCGATCTCGGTGGGAGACCGTCTACGCGAGACTTTACTCTAGTACTCAACTATTAGCTAGTAGATTATCTACTGATGGACAACAGGTATCTGTGCGGTCAGAGCGCGCGCAGCAGCGCGCGATGGCTGGCCGCGGCGGCATCGTCATCGGGCTCCAGCCGCCGAGCGGTGCGCAGACGACTCAGGGTTGCGACCGCGACCGCCGCCAGCCGTTCGAAGTACTCCTCGAGCGCCGCGTACTCCCCTGTGGCGGGCTGCGGCGGCAACTCGCCGGCCAGCCACGACTGGGCGTCGCGCAGCGCGTCGCCCAACCGGTCGGCACGTTCGGCGAGCTGGAATCCGGCGTTGTCCCAGTCGATCTGGGCAAGGACCGCGCGAACCTCGTGCAACCGGGCACGCGCGTGGTCGCCCTCGACGGCCGGCGCGATCGTGTCGCCCAGGACAGTGCGGACGCCCGCGATGATCTCCGATGGTCGTGGTCTCATCGCTGCCCTCCCGGTCGCTCACGGGTGTGGTCGTCGGAATCCTCGAGAAGCCCGGTCTCCCGCAAGGCCAGGCGCTCGATGCGGTCGGCGGGACCGGCCGGTCGATCGGTGATGCCCTCGCAGAACGCCCTGACCCCGGTCAGTGCGATCACCGCGAGACGCAACGCCGTCATCACCTGCCAGAAGTGCAGACGGTCGTGGTCGACCTCGATGCCCGAGGCCTGCGACCACCGCCGCAGGAAGTCCTCGACGCCCCATCGACCGTCGATGAAGTGTTCAGCCCGGTAGACCGAGCACGTGTACCAGCCGAGATCGTCGTGGGCGTCACCGAGGTGTGCGAGTTCCCAGTCGAGCAGCGCACTGATCCGTTGCCCGTCGACCAGGACATTGGCCGGCCGAAAGTCGCCGTGTACCAACCTGATCGGTGACGGAGGGGGTACATGGTCGCCCAGCCAGGCGATCGTCTCCCGCAGCGCGGGGTGCGGTTCGAGCTCGACGCGGTCGAGCTCGGCCGTCCAGCGTTCGAGCTCGGCGTGCCCGGGATCGGTCGGCACCCTCAGCACGTCGACGAGCCCGGTCGCCGGCGGATCCACCCGGTGCACCGCGCCCAGTAGGTCCGCGAGTTCCTGCGCCAGCGACATCCGGCCGTCGCGTCCGAGTTGCAGCGGATCGCGGTCCCGCAGTGCCGCGCGGTCCGCACGCCCGGCCACTCGGTCGACGATCATCGCCGGGCGGCCCATGAGCGAGCCGTCGGCGTCGAGTGCATGCACCGCGGCGATGGGCAGGCCGGAGCCGGCGAGAGAGCGCAGCAGGCCGAACTCGACGTCGCGCTCGGTGTCGACGACACCGCCGGCAGGCGCCCGGCGCAGCAGCAGGGCTCGCCGGTTTCCGTCGGTCTCGGCGATCGCATCGAAGGCCCAGTTCTCCTGCGAGCTGCCGCCACCGAGTCGGACGGGGTCACTGGCGTCGCGGAATCCGGTGCCGTGCAGGAGTTCTGGCAACCGCTCGCGGAGCGTATTCATCGTGGCTCCGGCTGCGGTGATCGGCGCGGCGGCAGGGCCTCTTCGTAACGGCCGTAGCCGGGCAGCACCATGTACTCGATGACGCCGTATCCGACAGTGTCCCCGCGTCGCACCTCGACGAGGTGATCAGAGCCCGCCTTGGCGTAGCGGTAGAAGTTGTCCCGGTCGGTCAGGTCCCACTCGTCGTGCTCGGCGGTGAGGTCACCGCGCCACTGGCCCTGACGCCAGCCGTTCCAGCCCTCGTAGCCGCCACCCCGCAGATGCGCCCGTCCCCGCAGGGCACGGATCTCGAGTTCGATCTTCTCGCCGTCGAGCTGCGTGAGGGTGACGCGGCCACCCACGAGCGTCGGCGCGGCTGCCCGGTCGTCCCACTTCAGGTCGTGGTCGACCGCCGTGATCGGTGACAGCTCCCGGTCGTCGCCGGGTGGTGCAATCAGGCCGGCGGACAGATGCACCGGCTGGCCGGGGCGGGACTCCTGGACGTACAGGTGGACGGCCAGGTCGGGCAGCTGCAGCGGTGCGAACAGCAGCAGCTTCCATTCCGGACGCTCACCGGGCGGCTGCCCCTCCGCGCGCGGCAGCGGCCGGGTGCCCCAGGAATGGTCCCGCTCGGCCCACCACCGGTCCGGCGTCACCTCGATGCGGCGCCCGTCCGGGGTCACGATCCACCCCCGCGCACGGCCGTGCTGCACGTAGCGGATCGCGTCGTACGTCGTCCGTGCCCGGCTGATCTGGAAGAACTTCCCCTCGAGCATCGGCTCGAACCTCGCCTCGAAGGTCACGTCGAACCTAAGTCCGGAGTCGTTGTTGCCCAGCGTGAATCGCAGTTCCTTCAGCGGCTCGACGATATCGCACGACAACGGGCCCACGGCCATCGCGTGACTGTCGGGCAACAGCGACCGGGAGAGCCGGAGGTTGGTCTGGCGACCGTTGTCAGAGAAGCAGGCGAACGCCTCCATCACGTCCTGGTTCGGATACCGGCCCAATCCCAGCGTGAGCACCGTGTCACCGGTCTCGGTGTCCTGGAGGGAGACCCAGTACCGCTCCCGCCAGGACGGGTCACTGGTCGCGACCATGGCGTGGGTGAGCGCGGTCTGATGGGTGAAGTACTCGTCAGCGGGACTGAGGAACATCGGTCATCCTTCCAGGACGGATTCGACGAAGGCCGCCTTGATGGCCTTCTTGTTCAGCTTCTCGCCGGCCAGCGTGGGCAGTGGCCGGTCGTCGATCTGCCAGTGCGTGGGAATCTCGAAGTAGCCGAGTGTTTTACGGCAGTGGGCGACGAGCTCGTCGGGGGTGATCGCCTCACCGACCCGGTGGGTCACCGCCGCGGCGAGTTCTTCGCCGAGATCCTCGTGCGGCACACCGAAGACCGCCGCCTCGATGACCGACGGGTGGCCGAGGATCGTCTTCTCGATGTGCGCGCAGGCGATGTTCTCACCACCGCGGATCACGATGTCCTTGCTCCGGCCGTCGAGGAACAGGTAGCCGTCGTCGAGGTGTCCGAGGTCGCCGGTGTGCAGCCAGCCGGCGTCGTCCACGGTGCCGTCCTCGATGCCGAGGTAGCCCAGCATCACCGTGGGCGCGCGGACGATGACCTCACCGACTCCACGTTCGTCGGGGTCGCCGATGCGGATCTCGACGACGGGATACGGTCGCCCGACGGTGCCGGGCCGCTCGACGAGGTCCGCGTTGCCCGCGACGGTCATGAACCCGCCGGTCTCGGTCATGCCCCAGGTGTTGGCCAGTCCGCGCCGCTCGAGTTGCGGGAGCTTGGCGATCATCCGGTCGAGCAGGGCCGGCGGCAACGGGGCGCCGCCGAGCGGGAACGACCGCAGACTCGACAGATCGTGGGCGTCGAAGTCGGGGTGTTCGAGCAGGCGAATCGCCATCGTCGGGACGCCACCCCAGGCCTGCACCCGTTCGGCCTCGATCAGTGCGAGGATCTCTCCGGCGTCGAACCTGCCGACGGTCATCACCATCCGTCCGCCGATCAGCAGGTTGGTGAGGATGTTCGACACGCCCCCGATGTGGAACAGCGGGGTGCACACCAGCGCGACCGGCTGCGGTCCGCCCGGATCGAGCCGGTGCGGCAGCCGCCGTGAGCGCACCAGCAGGTTCTGCTGATTGGTGATCACCGAGCGCGACGACAGCACAACGGCTTTCGGCGATCCGGAACTGCCGGAGGTGAACAGGATGAGTGCTGGGTCGTCGAGGGCGACACCCTCGACCGGCGAAAACGTCGAGTTGCTCGTCCATGCCGCGGCAAGCTGCTCGATCGACTCGACCCGAACGCCGTCGTCGAAGAAGTCCGTCGCATCGGACAGGACCAGTGCAGGTTCGGCCACCGCAATCGCATGGCGGGCCTCATCTGTGCTCCACCAGCGGTTGGCGTAGACCGGGACCGCCCCCAACCACCATGCCGCGCAGGTGGCCAGCGCGAACTCGGGACGGTTGTAGCAGTGCAGCAAAACGCGATCCCCACGGGAGACCCCCCGCGCCGCAAGCATTTCCGCAGCGGCAGGGATTGCACGCAGGAAGTCGCGGTGGCCGATCCGGACGTCGCCCTGGACGAGGAAGTCACGCCCGTCCCACGGTCCGATGGTTGCCAGCAGCTCCACGAGTGAACCGGGCGACCGGGCGTAGGTCCGGCCGGGGTGTCCGGCGTAGTCGGCCTCGACGACCTCCTCACCCCACACCACATCCGCCGCGGTCTCGGTATTCACGCTCATGCTTCCTCGCTCTCCGGCTCGGGATATCCCGTCACTAAATAGTAGAGTACTAGAGTATTGATTCCTAGATAAACGTCGATCGAATCCGGCCGGTGACCGCGGTCTCGCAACTCCATTGACTCAAGATAGTCGTTGATGCGACTATTTAGTACAGGACCAATTCTTCCGGCTCGTCCAGAGTCGGCGCCCACCGGGCACGAGTACCGATAGGACCGCCCATGTTCACCACAGTCGCACTTCTCAAGATGCGGGTCACCGCAGCTCGCGTTATAGCCGACCGGATCATCGAGATCACCCTCGAGGACGCGACCGGCCGCGAGCTGCCGGCCTGGCAGCCGGGAGCCCATGTCGAGCTCCGGCTTCCCTCCGGTCTGCTGCGCCAGTACTCTCTCTGTGGCGATCCGGCAGATCTGCGCAGCTACACAATCGCCGTGCTCAACGAGCCGGAAGGCCGCGGCGGGTCCCGCGAGATCCACGAGATCTCCACCGCCGAAGCGATTTTCGAGGTACGCCCGCCCAAGAACAATTTCGAACTCGTCGACGCCGACAACTACGTGTTCATCGGCGGCGGGATCGGCATCACGCCGATGATCCCGATGGTCTCCGAGGCCCGACGCCGCGGCGCCGGCTGGCGGCTGATCTACGGTGGACGCACAGAGTCCTCGATGGCCTACCGGGAGACGATCGCCGCACACGGCGACGCCGTCGACCTGTGGGTCGAGGCCGAGCGCGGACATCCGGACCTTCGCCGCATCCTCGCCGAGGCACCCGCGGGCGCCGAGATCTACACGTGCGGGCCCGGCGCGATGATCGACGCGGTCGCCGAGGAGTTCGCCGAGCACGACCACCTCGGCGCGCTGCACTTCGAGCGTTTCGCGGCGAGCGGGCCAATCGACCACAGCGGTGAGTCCTTCGAGGTGGAGCTCGCCCAGTCCGGGATCACGCTCACGATCCCGGATGGCGCCACGATCCTCGGCGAGGTTCGAAAAGTGTTGCCCGAGCAGCCGTTCTCCTGCGAGGAAGGTTATTGCGGCGAATGTGAGACCCCGGTGCTCGACGGCACCCCCGATCACCGTGACGACTACCTGACCGAGGACGAGCAGGCGGCGAACGACGTCATGATGATCTGCACGAGCCGTTGCAAGGGTGCGCGCCTCGTGCTCGATCTCTGACCGTTCACAACCATCGCCGACGCCGGTGAGTGATGCTCCGTCGCTCACCGGCGTCGTGCTGTGCCACCGCGAAGAGAGCACCGCCCCGGCGAGGTGTGACCTCACCGGGGCGGTGCGACAGCGACTATGCGACGGCTTCCTAGCTCACCGGTGCGACGGCGCGGACCTGCGGGAGGACCTTGTCGGCGAGTAATTCCAGACTCCGCCAGGACAATTCGGGCGGCAGACCGCCGAGCAGCGGATGCAGCCGCAACTCGTAGTCGTCGTCGAGCTCCGAGAGTCGTCGGACCGCGTCGTCGGGACTGAGGATCCACATCGACGGGTCGTCGCGGATCGAGTCGAGGTCGCTCTTCTCACGCCAGTACCCGTTGACGGTGGCATTGGAACGCTCCCCCGCCCAGGACGCGTACATGTTGCTGGCATGCATCACATGGGGAGCGACCTCCGCCAACGCGGCTTCGGGATCCTCTGCCACGTAGACGAACGCCGGGCCGTGCCGCGGGAAGGGTTCCGCTTCCGGGTGTCCCTGCTTGACGCATTCCTCGGCGTAGAAGCGGTACAGCTCCTCGGTCGCCGGCCGGTATCCCAGACCCATCCGGGCAGCTCGGCGCGCCGACGGTTTCGCGTTTCCGCCGATGTAGATCGTCGGCCCACCGGGGGTGCCGGGACGGGGCGTCACGCTGACCCGGGAGCCGCGGTGATCGAATTCCGCTTCGCGCCAGGCGGTTCGGATCACTTCGAGCTTCTCCTCGAAGACCTTGCCCCGGTTCGGGAAGTCGACGCCGAACATGTCGAACTCCTGGGGTCGATAGCCGATGCCGGCGGTGATCAGCACACGGCCAGGACCGGCGATGAGGTCGAGGACCGCGAGGTCTTCGGCCAGCCGCAGCGGGTCGTGCATCGTGATGCACAGCGCCGAGAAGTGCAGTTCGATCTGTTCGGTGGCGCCGGCGATGGCGGCCGCCAGAATCAGCGGCGACGGACAGTAGTTGTCCTCGGCACCGTGGTGTTCGGCCAGATAGACGGTGTCGAAACCTTTTCGGTCGGCCCAGATGCACTGTTCGACGGCCGCCTTGTACAGGTCGCCGGGGCTCGGCGACCCCGGGCCGAGGTCCGGTGCGCGCATGTCGTAGCGCAGTCCGATCTTCATGAGTTCTCCTTGATCCTCGGATCGAGCACGATCTTGATGTCGTCGGTGTCGGCCGCCGTCAGGCCGGCCAGGCCGTCCGCCAGGGAACCGATGCCGACGGTGCGGGTGTGCAACTTCTCGGGTTCGATACCTCGGTCGGCGATCAGTTGCAGGGTCTGCACAATCTCCGCGCGCGTATAACCGGCAGCCGCGATCAGCGTCGCTTCCTTGGCCAGCCACATCCGCGGCGAGATCGTCGCCTGCCCGGCGTCTCCGACCAGCACCACGCGTCCGCCCTGGCGCAGGGCGGCGAGGGCCTGCTCGACCATGTCGGGGGCGCCGGTGCATTCGACGACGACGTCGTGGTCGTCGGAGACCTCGGTGACGGTGGCCGCCACCCGATGTGCACCGGAGGCCTCCGCGGCGAGTCGGCGAGACTCCGAGAGTTCGACGACGGTCACCTCGGCCGCACCGACCGCACGCGCACACTGCACCACGAGGAGTCCGATGGGACCGGCCCCGAGGACGAGCACGCGCTCGCCGGTGGCGACCACGCCGCGACGAATCGCGTGCCAGGCGACAGCTGCGGGCTCGACGAGGGCCGCCGCGACTTCCGAGACCTTGTCGGGGACCGGGACGACGCGATACGCGGGCACCGTCAGCAGTCGGGCAAAGCCACCATGCGGCTGCTCGGGCGCGACGTCTCGACCCCGCGCCACCGACATGACGAGGGCGCAGAACTCCGGGCGTCCGGCACGGCAGGAGTCGCAGTCGCCACACGGATCGGGCACCCCGACGACGACCCGCTGCCCGAGCGCGAGACGGTCGACCGACTCGCCGACCTCGACGAGCCGGCCCGTCCACTCGTGGCCACACAGCGTCGGCCCGTGGCCGGCCCCGGTGGAGTACGCGCGGACCTCGGTCACGCAGACACCGCAGAGATCGATGGAGACCGTGACCTCACCGGCTGCGGGCTTCGGCTCGTCGACCTCGATCACGTCGACGACGCCCGGCCGGGAGACCAGTGCGACCTGCTGATGATTCTCGGACAGTCCGGCCGTCGCGACGGCGCTGTCAGTGGTGATGGGAATGCCGACTCCGATCCTCGACCGCCACGAACGGCGGGGGCCTCCCGGAGCGCTGCCACCCAGGAAGGTCGGTAACCTGGAACACCCCTAGATTGTCGTGTTATCTAGTATTTGTCAATAGAGCTTTAGCCTGTCGGCCAGTACGCTGGAATCGTCGATGGTCTAGTGATCAACAACTTGGGAGTCAGTCATGCAGCCGCCCGCACCCACGCCACAGCGCACCCTCGAATACGACACCAACATCCTCCATGCGGCACGTTCACAGCTGCGCGAGGAGTTGCTGATCGACAAGCCCTGGACCGAGGTGATCCTGGTTCGCCACGCGCAGCAGTCCTTCCTCGACGCGGACCTCGCCGCCGGTGGAGCGGCCGGGCCCCCACTGTCGGCCCTCGGCGAGCGTCAGGCCCACCTGGCGGCCAGACGCCCCGCCGCCCAGTCGGTTTCGGCCGTCTATGCCAGCCATCTGACGCGCGCCGCCGCCACGGCCCAGGCGATCGTCCGGGAGGCCCAGGCGCCCTTGACCGTCGCCACCCGCGCCGATCTTCGTGAAGTCGAGATGCACGGAGACGTCACCGAGGACAGCGCCGCTGTCCGCACCCGCCTCACCGAGGCACTCACCACGATCGCCGCCGATCACCCGGATCAGACCGTCGTCGCAGTCAGTCACGGTGGCGCGATCAGCGCCTTCATCGCGTCGCTGCTCGGCGTCGAACCGAGCATGTTCTTCTTCGCCGCCCACGCCTCGATCACCCGGGTGCGGCATCACGGGGGCCGTTGGGTGGTGCAGTCACTCAACGAGACCGGCCACCTCCCGGCCGGCGACCTCGTCAGCCACTGACCGTGGGTACCGAACACAAACACGAAGCCGGCCAGGCGTTCCTCTCGTGGAGGCCACGCCTGGCCGGCTTCGAGGTGAGACCTCAGTGCACCGTCACCGTCCCGGTCGTGCCGTCGACGGTCAACAACGTGCCCGACTTGATCCGCTTGGTGGCCTGCTCCACCGCGAGAACCGCCGGGATGCCCAGTTCACGACTGACGATGGCCGCGTGACTCAGCGGCGAGCCGACGTTGACCACGACGCCCGCGCAGGTGGTGAACAGCGGCGTCCACCCCGGGTCGGTCTCGGGAGCCACGAGGATCTCGCCGGATTCGAGCTCCTCGGCCTCCGAGGGGTCCATGATCACGCGGGCCACGCCGGTCGCCGAGCCCGGGCAGGCTCCCAGACCCGAGAGGGTCTCGCCCGGACCGGCCACCGGTAGCGCCGACGGCCCGGTCCGCTGCTCCCACGTCGTCGGACTCGGCACGTCACCGGCGACCACGACGAAGGGCGGCTCCCGGCGTTCGAGCTCGGCGATCCACTCCTTGCGCTCAGCGATCACCGACACCACCGACGGATCGTCGATCAGTGCGCTCACCTCGTCGAGCCGCAGCAGCGCCAGGTCGTCGAAGGACTCGAGGACACCTCGGTCGGCGAAGCGCTTGCCCAGCTCCCGCAGCGGGAGGCGGGTCTCGTGCAGCGCCTTGATGAAGTTGGTCTTGCTCAGCTCGCGGGCGGGCATCCACACCGACAGCGCCGCGACCGCGGCCTGCAGCTGGCCCCATCCTTCGGCGTCGTCGGCGAGCCGAACCCTCAGCTCCTCGAGCAGTGCTTCGCGGCCCTGCGACACCTTCTTGCCGGTGGCTTCCGGCGAGCTGTCTTGCGGCAGCTTGCGGAACTGGTTGACGAGGGTCGCCACCATCTCCGGATGCGACTCCCAATCCGGCGGGAAGATGTCCCACTCCTGCGACGAGCGCGAGCCGTACTCGAAGATGAACCCGTCGAACTGCTCGACGAAGGACCTCGCCTCGACCTCACCGCGGCTGCGCAGCCGGTCGAGGACACCGTCGACGCCGACCTCGAACTCCTTGGTGACGAGCTCCGAGGCCGCGGCCAGCCTGCCGATCCGCCACAGCTCGATGGCCGGCGCCGCGGAGGCCACCCCACCCCAGCCGCCCATCAACCGGACACCGAGTGTCGAATCATCGAACCGGCCCAGTGTCTCGTCGAGGAATCCGGTGACGATCGACGACTCGTACATCATCAGCATGTGCTTGCGCAGGAAGTCGGCGGTGTACTCGTCGTTGACCCGGTTCGAGTACGCGACCAGTTCATGGTCGGACATCGCGGAGTAATCGGGCCGGGCTCGACGCAACTCCAGCGCGCGCTGCGCATCCGCCTCGAGGTCGGGACGCGAGGTGGTGCCCATGACCCGGCCGATGCTCGCACCGATCCGCTCGGCATACTGCGGAGCACTGTCACCCGGTTGCTCCACATACTCCGGTGCGCCGGTGCTGGACCCCAGATAGGTGCGGTCCATGAGTTCCGCACTTGCACCGGGCATCCGGACGCCGAACACTCGCTGGATGGACAGGTTGATGTAGATGTAGCCGTGCGCCACACCGATGATGTCGAGCGAGTCCGGACTGAACTCGCAGTCGTCGAAGGCGCCGAAGTCGATGAGCGCCTGGCGCCAGGCGGTCTCCGAGCGCCACCCGCTGATCACGGTCTGCTGCAGCGGCGAGGCGACCATACCGGCCACCTCGCCCGCATTGCCGCGGGTGTAGACCGTGAAGCGCTCGCTCAGGCGACTGTCGACCACCCAGGGCTTGTTGATGTCAACCATTGGTTTTCCGTCTCTCTAGTCAGGTGGCGACTCACCACGACCGCCCGGTCGCGCCCACCGATGCGGTGTTATCTACGCCACACCAGTTTGTCTAACACTAGATTAGTTGTCAATCTACTATTGAGTCTTGGAACACTTCGAGCGCCGGCCCTCGCCCGCAGCTACCGGCCGGCGCTCTTGTGCTTTCATGTCGTTTGCGATCACACCGCGGCGAGGCAATGCCGGGCAGCCACCCGGCCGAAAAACGAACCGCCGCCGAGCATCATGCCGCTGCCATAGCCCTTGGCCGTCTGGATCACACTCGCGGCACAACTTCCGGCCGCATAGAGTCCCGGCACCGGCGCGCCGTTCGCGCCGACGACCCGGGCCTGCTCGTCCACCCGGAGCCCGCCGAGCGAGTGGTAGTGGTACGTCACGACGTCGGCCGAGAGATTGATGGCTGCATACGGGCCGTTCTTCAGCGGGACCAGCCAATCCGGATGCTTGCCGAACCGAGGGTCGCGGCCGACCGCCGCGAACTCGTTGTAATTGTCGAGCGTGCGCTGCAGCGCCCCATCCGGAACACCCAGTCCCGCTTCCATTTCCGGCACCGTCTCCCAACCGTCCACGAGCGCATAGCCGAACTGCTCGGAGAACTGCGGGTAGTCGAAGGTCTCGGAGTCGACGATGAGATACGCCTTGCGATCCGGCTGATCGAAGACGAAGGCGGCGGTCCGGCCGTGATAGCTGTCCTCGGCGACGAACCGCTGGCCGAACTTGTTGACGATGATGCCGCGCACCAGATCTCCGGGCGGGTAGATGCTCGCCGTCGCGTGGATCGCGCCCGGCGACTCGACGTCGGCACCGATCGCCTGGGCCATCTCGATCCCGGACCCGTCACTGGAGTCCTCGCCGATCGGCACACCGTTCTCGAGCAGGAACGGGTAGTCGCGGGCGACCATCTTCTCGTTCATCTGGAATCCGCCGGTGGCCAGCAGAACACCCTTACGAGCACTGGCTGTGTGGTCTTCGCCGTAGCGGCGGAACGTGGCTCCGTCGACCCGGCCCGCAGCGTCGGTCGTGAGATCGAGGACTCGTGCGTCGCCGATCACGCGCACACCCTCGTCTTCGCAGCGCTTCAGCAGCACTTCCATCATCTTCGACCCGGCATTGCCCGACGGACCGTTCACCAGGTGCCCGCGATAAGCCGGCGTCGCGAATTCGCGGTACGGCCAGACCTTTTCGTTACCACTGCTGTAGAGACCCGGGCCCTGGGGCGGGCAGATATGCTTGTCCTTGTACAGCTCCCGGGTGAACGGAACACCCTGCGCCTCCAGCCAATCGAAGTGCTCTGGGCTGCCGTCGCAGTAGCGGCGCAACACAGCCTTGTTCGACACGTTGCAGATCGCGTCCATGAAGCGGTACATCGCGTCCGGGTCGTCGTCGACGCCGAGGTCACGCTGCAGACGGGTGCCACCACCGAGGTAGATCACCCCCTCGGTCATCGCGCTGGTGCCACCACCCGAGGTGGCGCGCTCCAGGATCAGCACATCAGCCCCTCGAGCACGGGCCTCCAGCGCCGCGCAGGCACCGGTCATGCCGAGGCCGACGATCAACAGGTCGCAATCCAGCGACTGGGTATCGCAGTGGGACATTTCTCTCCTCTGAGACGACGGACAAAGCCGCGCGACGGACGCCGACTGCCCGCCGAGGACTCGCCTGGCAGTCCACCGGGCCAGCGCCCGGTGCCGCCGCAAGGAACCGCGGCGGAGGCTGTGGCCGGAATCACATCGACCATTCGTAGACAATAGATCATGCGATTATCCATGTCACGACCTTTTGCAAGAATCGATCCTACCAGGCATGATCCCAGGAAATTCCACGATCGCCGTGCCGTCAACGTCCGCGGAAAGTCGTCGAAGTCCTGGACATGTGATCGCAATCACCCTAGTGTGCTCTACAACTCACTAGTTGATCCGTAGACCTATACCAGGCACTCGCAGTCCCAAGGAGGGCAGCACCATGTCCACAACCGAAACCTCCCTCGATCACCAACTCGCAGACTTCGACCTCTTCGACGACACCTGCTTCGCTCGGATGGACGAGGTGATGGAGCACGCCCGCAGCACCTGCCCGGTGGCCCACACCCGCGCACACGGAGGGATGTACCTGGTCACCACCTTCCCGCTGCTCAAGGAGGTCCTCTCGAATCCGGAGGTCTACTCCTCGACCGAGTCCACACCGCTGCCGAGCCCGGTGCGTCTGCCACCCCTGGATGTGGATCCCCCTCTGCACGAAGACTTCCGGAAGTTCCTCAACCCGTTCTTCACCCGGCCTCACCTGATGAAGTACGAGCCGGTCCTCCGCGATCTCGCCCGCACCGCCATCGAGAAGTTCCTCGACAAGGGGCAGGTTGACTTCATCGACGACTTCGCCATCCCGTTCACCTCGTCGGCCGCCGCGAAGATCGTCTTCGACGAGGACGACCCGTCGCGTCTGCAGCGTGCCGTGAAGGCCGTCGAGCGTATCGTCCGGGAGAACAGTCCGGAGTCCTATCAGGGACTCGCGGTCCTCGCCGCGGAGTATCTCGCCGAACGGGCCGAGACGGCCGACGACGGCAGCATCATCTCCGCCATCGCGAGCGCCACCGTCGACGGTCGCCCGCTCACCATGGAAGAACAAATCGGTGTGGTCACCGTCTTGTTCATCGGCGGACTCGACACCACCCGCGGCGCGATCTCCAACATCGCGGCCACCCTCGCGCACGAACCCGATCTGGAACACCGCCTGCGGCAGAAGAACTGGGTGAAGAACGACCTCGACGAACTGCTGCGGCAGCAGTCACCGGTCCTGGCCCTGCGACGCATCGTGACGCGCGACGTCGTCCTCGGCGACCAGCAACTCACCAAGGGCGACATCCTGATGCTGATGTACTCCTCGGCCAATCGGGACGCCGAGCACTTCCCGGGCGCCGACATCCTCGACTTCGACCGGAAAGACAAGAACCACCTGGCGTTCGGTCACGGGACGCATCGCTGCCTGGGCGCCACCTTCGCCCGGATGCAGATCGACATCGCCTTCGACGAACTACTCGGCCGCATCACCAACGTGCGCCCGTCCGGACCGGACGCCGGACCGATCTATCAGGCCGGCGCCGTGTACGCCCCCACCCGGCTCGCCCTCGCCTTCGATCGCGTCGACAACCCCTGACCCACCCCGAACACCGCTTCAACCAAACAGGAGAACTGAAGTCATGGCATCACGTGCAGCCCAAATTGTCCGCGGCACACTCGGACTCGCTGACGAAGGCATCAACGGCGACCTCACCGACGCCAGCGTGGAGGGTCAGGCCGACCCGTTCCACGAGAACATCGTGGTCCGCGAGGCGGCCGAACTGCCCTACGGCGGCGAATGGAAGGGCAAGGAGGGCCTGCGCGCCCTCATGACCAAGATCCAGTCCCTGGCCAACCTGACCGTCAGCGACATCGACATCTTCGACGTCGACGAGCAGAACGTGATCACCCGCCAGACCGCCACCTTCAAGCGTGACGGCGCCGACGGAACGCTCACCATCCCGATGGTCGAGGTGTACCGCTTCGAGAACGATCAGATCGTCGAGATCGACGTCTACTACAAGGACACCAAGGCGATGGTCGATTACCTGACCCCGTAAACCACAGCCTCCGTTTACCAGCTCGATCAGTCGAAATCGCACACCACGGCTGATCGAGCTGGTGCAGTCGACGACTTAACTGAAGAGATCAGAAACCGACAATGAGCACCACAAGCGTGAACATGCTCGAGCAGATCGAAACTTTTCAGCCCAGCCGGGCAAGATCACTCGCGCAGTGCGAACGCCACTACGTCGAAGTACACAGGCGCTGGGCCTTGGAAGCATTGGCCGCCAGCAAGACTCTTGTGCACTCCACACCACACTTTTCGACGCTCAATGGGACATCTACGGCCGTTTCGAACAGACCTCGGATGTGTGGCGCGCAGCATCGTTGCAGTTCAATCCGCCCGGAGAGGAGTTTCCGTCGGCGCTGCTCGAGATGCTCTCCGAAGATCACACGAAGTTCCTGCGTGACCTGCGCTCCTTCGATGTGCAAGACTCGATCGCCTTCGATCTCACCAGCGGACAGTTGGTTTCGAGCAAGTACCTGGTGATCGTGACTGCCCTTCGGGTTTGGAGAGACCAGCGGCGCTCGCAGAGGCCGACAACCTCACCGACTCGTTGTCCTCGTTGATGAAAGACGCCTATGCGGCACGGCGACTGGTCGTGAATCGTGTGCAGAGCGAGAATGGGACCGCCCCGATCGACGAACCCGGCCAGACACTTACTGGCGAGGTGTTCGATTCCAAACGCCTACTGATGCTTGAGGCCTACTTCGACGACTCACACTGGGGTGACCGATTTTTCGCCCAGCCGGAGGTTTCCGCCTTGGTGCGAAGTTCTTGCTTCGCATCCACGATCTCGATTCACCGCGGCATCGAGCAGACCGGGCATGATCGCCGGAGGTAGCCGGACGGTCTATTTGGTCGCGGCACGCCCTCGTCGATCGAATGTCATCGATGTCCTCAGCGGAGAGGCGGCTCGCCCGGCGTACGACTCACTTCAATAGATTCCGATCAACGACGGGTCGGGGCCCGCGTCCTCGATGCTCCGCCGGCGCCGTCGGGCCGCGCGAAGACCACCACCGACGCTGCACTCACGGAACTGGATGCGTCCTACAGTCTTTCGCGCGCTCTGGCCGGGCGCCAGCAGCCGGCTGGTTGGGCCGACCGTCGCGATGTACCGGGCTCTCCGTGAGGGGATCGAGGCCGGCCCCACCGGCACCAGACTGGCGGCCTTCGCCGACGGCGTCGCCGACACCACGGTACACATGGCGATGCTCCGCTCGATCGTGAGCGGACGGCCAGAGGAAGTGCCCGGCGAAGGTCAACCCCCCGGATCACAAGCGCCCGATCACCGTGTCGGCGATCCGGTGCGCTCAGCCGATCCCCGGCGCCGGCCCGGCGGGGTCAGCTCCCCGACCAATTCCCCTGACGCTTCTCCTTGAAGGCAGTCACGGCCTCGACCGCGTCGTTGCTGCGGTTGGAAAGCGCTTCGAGATAGAAGCCGGTGTCGAGCACCTGGTCGGTGGCCTGCGACAGCACCCGGTTGAGTGCCCGCTTGGTCAGCTGGGTCGCGATCGGGGGCAGGCCCGCCACGTGCGCGGCCAACTCCAGCGCGCGATCGCGGAGCCCGTCGTCCGACTCGACCAGATCGGTGGCCAGCCCAAGCTCGAAGGCCTCGCGACCGGTGAGCGGCTCACCCCAGAGCAGCTTGCGTTTGGCGCGCGCCAGACCGGCGCTCAGCGGCCAGGTGACCGCGCCGCCGTCACCGGCCACCAGACCCATGTGGACGTGCGGATCCGCGAGTTTCGTCGTGGGCGTCACGACCACCGCATCCGAGGTGAACACAAGGCTCGTCGCGACCCCGAAACTGCTTCCCTGCACCGCCGTCACCAGAGGTTTGGGGAAGTCGGCGAAGGCTCGGAACAGCCGACGACCGTCGTCGACGCCGCGGAGCAGCACGGTGAGATCGTCGTGTCCTGCCACGATCGTCTCCATGTCGCCGCCCGCCGAGAAGTGCCGGCCGCTGGAGGTCCACGCGACTGCCCGGACATCGGTGTCACGGGCGAGGTCGATCAGCACCCCCGGCAGTTCGTTGACCAGGGCGTCGTCGAACGCGTTGAGGACCTCGGGACGGTCGAGCCGTAGTTCGGCGACGTGATCGTGCAACTCGACCGTGACTGTCTGATGATTCATGACTCTCCTCGATCGGTACCGGTCAGATTCGTTCCACGATTGTCGCCGTGGCCATCCCGCCGCCGGTGCACATCGTCACCAACCCGGTCGACAGGTCGCGGCGTTCCAGTTCGTCGATGACGGTCTGGAGGAGCATCGCGCCGGTGGCACCGATCGGGTGCCCGAGCGCGATGGCTCCTCCGTTGACGTTGACCCGGTCGGGGTCGATCGCCAAGTCCTTCATGACCTTCAGCGGGACAGCAGCGAAGGCCTCGTTGATCTCCCAGAGGTCGATGTCGGCGACGCTCATCCCGGCCTGACGCAGGCACTGCTCCGACGCCGGTCCGGGTGCGGTGAGCATGATGACCGGCTCGGCACCGAGCACCGCGCCGGTGACGATGCGGGCCCGGGGGGTCAGTCCGTGCGCCCTGGCGTACCGGTCAGAGGCCACGACCACGGCTGCGGCGCCGTCGACGACGCCCGACGAGTTGCCTGCATGATGGACGTGCTGGATCTCGCCGGCGGCCGGGTAGACCGCGCGGGCCATGTCGTCATAGGAGCGGCCCTGATCGTCGCGGGGCTTGGCTCCCGAGCGTTCGAACGACGGCGGCAGCGTGGCCAGCGACTCCGCGGTGGTGCCCGGGCGCGCGTGCTCGTCGCGGTCGAGCAGGACGGTGCCGTCGGCCCCGGTCACCGGAATCAGACTGCGCGCGAAGCGATCCTCCTTGATCGCCGTTGCCGCAAGCTCCTGGCTGCGGGCCGCGAAGGCATCCACGTCCGATCGGCCGAACCCTTCCAGGGTGGCGATGAGATCCGCCGAGATCCCCTGCGGCACCATCGGATACCGCTCACGCAGTACCGGGTTCCCCGCGTCGAGGGGCTGACCGTAGCTGTGCCGGGACATGGATTCGACGCCGCCGGCCACCACGACGTCCTGCCAGCCGGCGAGGACGCCGGTGGCCGCGGCCATGACCGCCTGCTGCCCACCGCCGCAGAAGCGGTTGAGGGTCAGTCCCGGCACACTGACCGGCCAACCCGCCGTGAGCACCGCGGATCGGGCGACGTCATTGGCGTGATCGCCGGCGTGCTCGCCGTTGCCCATGATGACGTCGGCGACGTCCTCGGGGGCCAGGCCGCGTTCGGCGAGCGCGCTCAGCAGACCGCCGAGCAGTTCCTGCGGGTGCACGCCGTGCAGCGCGCCGGACGGTTTGCCTTTGCCGCGCGGGGTGCGCACGCCGTCTATGATCCACGCTTCGGTCATGGCGTCTCCTCAAAATTTCTACGGTGCAACGATTGTCGTCGTCCGGATGGTTGATGTCGGTGCGCTCACAGCGCGATCAGGTCGTGACTCACCGCGCCGGAGCGCAGTGCGGCACCGAGTTCGCGGTGCAGGCCGGGGCCACCGCCGAGCATCGGCTCGAGGGTCAGAGCCCGGCGTAGATAGCGGTGGAAGTCGTGTTCCCAGGTGAAGCCCATGCCGCCGAGAAGCTGCTGACAGCTCCGACGGGCCGCTGCCGAGGCACGTACGGCCGCCGCCTTGGCCAGTGCCGCCGACACCTCGCCACCGTCCTCCCAGGCGGCATCGGCCGCGAGTCGGGCCACCGTGGTCCAGAGCTTCACGTCGGCCAGCTGGTGCTTGACCGCCTGGAAAGACCCGAGGGCCCGGCCGAACTGGTGCCGGGACGCGACATGCTCGACGGTCATCTCCAGCATCTTCTCGCTCACGCCGATCAGTTCGTAGGCCAGCGCCCGACGACCTGCCGCCAGCATCGCCGACCACGCGACATCGGGATCGATGCCGGTCGGCGTGCGCTTCTCGAGAACCGCCGGTGATCCGGTGAGCCGCGCCCACCCGGCCGACGGGTCCAACGGATCACCCGCGACGACACCAGGGTCGTCACACAGCGCGAGGGTGAGTCCGCCGTCGGTCGCCATCAGGACCAGGATCGGGCCATACCCGGTGGCGAGCACCCCGTCGATCTCGACGCGATCTCCGACGAGTCGACCCGGGGCGCGAGTGCTGCCGAGCGCCGGGAGCACCACTCGCAATCCCGTCGGGTCGGCGACACCACCGGCGCGCACCAGAATCGGATCGAGCAGACTGCCCTGCGCCAGCGACCGACCCCAGATCGGCAGCAGCGTGCTCACCGCGATCTGCTCCTGATCGTCGAGGAGTTCCAGCCAGCCGAACTCAGTGATCGCCTTCCGCGCCGCCGCCGGGTCGGCCTCGACCGTCTGACGCAACGCTTCGGTGATCTGGGTGATGTCGTCGTCGTCCATGAAATGTCTCCAACCTCAGCGGGGCAGGCCCAGCAGGCGTTCGGCGATGATGTTGCGCTGAATCTCGGCGGCGCCGCCGTAGATCGACGAGGCGCGGCTGTAGAGGTAGTCGTTGCGCCAGTTCTCGTCGGGGTGTCCGAACACGGTGTCGGCGGACTTGCCGGCCAGGGCCACGTCGAACAGGAACTTCTCGGCCGTCGACATGGCCAGCTTGTCCAGCGAGGTGGTCGAACCCACCGGCTCGTCTGCGGACAATCTGGCCACAGTGCGCCGCGACAGCAGCCGCAGCGCGGTCAGCAGTTCCAGGGACTCGCCGATCGCGTCGTCCCCGACGTCGGCGGCCGGATCGGCGGCGAGCTCGTCGAGCCGCGACCGCAGCCAGATCTGCCGCTGCCACGCCGCGGCGCCCCGCTCACCGGCAAGCACATGCGTGGCCACCGCCCAGCCGCCGTCGACCTCGCCGAGGAGTCGGCCCTCGGGAATGACGACGTTGTCGAAGAACAGTGAGCAGAACTCGTCGTCGCCGTTCATGCTGCGCAAGCGGCTGACCGTGATGCCGGGGGTGTTCATGTCGAGCAGGAACGCCGAGATGCCCCGGTGGCCGGAGTCCGACGGCCCGGTGCGGGCCAGGAGCAGGCACCGGTCGGCGAGCTGCGCCCAGCTGGTCCAGACCTTTTCGCCACAGACCTGCCAGCCGCCGTCGACGCGGACCGCCTGGAGCCGCAGCGAAGCGAGGTCGCTGCCCGCTCCCGGCTCGGAGAAGCCCTGGCACCACGTCTCCTCGCCCTGGAGCAGTCGCGGCAGCGCCACCGCGGCCAGCTCGGCCGGGGCGAACTCGGCGACCGCCGGCCCAAGCACCTCCTGGGTCGCGAAGGAGAACGGTGGCGGATAGCCGGCGTGGGCGAGTTCCTCGCTGATGATGCTGCGCAGGATCCGCCGGCCGCCGAGCCCGCCGGCGGATTCCGGCCAGCCCAACCGGATCCAGCCGGCGTCGTACAGCATCCGCTGCAGTCGGCGGAGCCGGTCGAAGATTTCGGTCAGTTCGCCGCCGGTCTCCCGGAACTGTTCCAGCGGTGCCCGGTTCTCGGCCAGCCACGTCCGGAATCCCGTGCGTGCCTCGGCGACGGTCTCCGGGACCATCAGCGTCTCTACGGTCGTCACGACGCAGCCACCTCGTTGTCTGTGCGGATGCCGGCCAGAGCGGGCATGCAGTCCCAATCGGTCAGTACCTGCTCGGTGTCCTCGCCGGGTAGCCGGGGCGGAGTCGGCTCGGTCGCAGGCGTCCGGGAGAACCGCGGCGCGGGTGCAGGCTGGCGTACCCCTGCGACGTCGACGAAACCTGCACGGGCAGTGGCATGTTCACCATCCGGCGCCTCGTGCGGCGCCAGCACCGGCGACACACAGGCGTCGAGATCGGCGAACACCGCCGACCACTCGTCCCGGGTACGGGAGGCGAAGGCCTCCGCGAACCTGGTGCGCAGATGCGCCCAGCCGTCCCGGTCCAGCTGCCCCGGCAGGGACGGGTCGTCGTCGAGCCCGAGACCGACCAGCAACTGCTCATAGAAGCGGCGTTCCAGCGCTCCCACCGCCATGTGCCCGCCGTCGGCGGTGCGATAGGTGTCGTAGAACGGTGCGCCGCCGTCGAGCAGGTTGGTGCCGCGTTCGTCGGACCAATGGCCCTCTGCCCGCACGCCGTGGACGAAGGCGGTCAGCAGTGCCGCGCCGTCGACCATGGCGGCGTCGACCACCTGCCCCCGACCCGACTGCGAGCGCTCGTGCAGTGCGGCGAGGATGCCCACCGCCAACAGCATCCCGCCACCGCCGAAGTCGCCCACCAGGTTCAGCGGCGGCAGCGGCCGTTGCCCGGCCCGACCGATCGGCTCGAGTGCCCCGGCGACGGCGATGTAGTTGATGTCGTGGCCTGCGCGCGGCGCCAGCGGACCGTCCTGCCCGTAGCCGGTCATCCGGGCGAAGATCAGGGCCGGGTTGAGCTCGGCCAGGACCTCGGGACCCAGACCCAGACGTTCCATGACGCCCGGGCGGAATCCCTCGACGAGGATGTCGGCCCGGGTCGCGAGGCGTCGTACCGTGGCCACCCCCTCGGGGGTCTTGAGATCGGCGACCACCGACCGGCGCGAGCGGACGAGCGGGTCCTTGGGACGACGCGGCGTACGGCCGGGTTTGGCCGGCCGGTCCACCGTGACCACGTCGGCGCCGAAGTCCGCGAGCATCATGCAGGCGAAGGGAGCCGGTGCGGCGCTGGCGATCTCCAGTACCCGCAGTCCGTCGAGTGGGCCGGACATCAGCGACTCCCGTCGATGCCGGCGGTCATGCCGCGGGCGCTTCCAGGACGTGCACCGCGCAGGCCGATGCGAGGCCGATGACGTGGGTCAGACCCACCTTGGCGCCCTCGATCTGCCGGTCACCCGCCTCGCCCCGCAGGTGCGTGGCGACCTCGTACAGGTTGGCGATGCCGGTGGCGCCGATGGGATGGCCCTTGGACAGCAGGCCGCCCGACACGTTCACCGGAATCCGGCCGTCGCGCAGCGGCGCGCCGGAGTCGATGAAGTCGCCGGCACCGCCGGGCTCGCAGAGCCGCAGGTTGTCGTAGTGGATGAGTTCGGCGGTGGCGAAACAGTCGTGCAGTTCCACCAGGTCGAGATCCTCGGGGCCGATTCCGGCGGCCTCGTAGGCCTGGTCGGCGGCCAGTCGGGTCAGGGTGTTGACATCGGGCTGGACCTGGCCACCGTCCGCCCACGGGTCCGAGGTCATCACCGAGGCGCTGATCTTGATCGCCCGACGTCGCACGTCGGGGTCGAGGGTCTTGAGCTTCGCATCCGAGACCAGCACCACCGCGGCGGCGCCGTCGCCGGTCGGGCAGCACATCGGCAGCGTGTTGGGGTAGCCGATCACCTCGGCGCCGAGTACCTCGTCGAGGGAGAACTCCTTGCGGTACTGGGCGAGCGGGTTGAGTGTCGAGTGGAGATGGTTCTTCACCGCGACCTTGGCGAACTGCTCGGTGGTGACACCGTGCGCGAGTGCGTATTCGGTGCCCGCCTGGGCGAAGACACCCGGCATCAGGCCGGTACCGAGCAGACCCTCGGTTTTCACCACGGCGCCGTAACGACCCTTGGGCGTGAAGATCTTCTTGTCGCCGGCCTTGCGGGCAGCTCCGCCGAGCATGCCCATCTTGCCCATCTTCTCGACGCCCACGGCGAGGGCCATGTCGCATTCACCGGCCTTGATGCCCATCATCGCCACACGCACCGCGGTCGCGCCGGTGGCACAGGCGTTGACCACGTTGTAGACGGGGATACCGGTCTGGCCGATCTGCTTCTGCAACCGCTGACCGTTGTGCGAGTTGGCCTCGTAGACGTTGCCCATCGTGAGCATCCCCATGTCGGCCATGCCCTGCCCCGAGTCGGCGAGGGCGTCGAGGGAGGCCGTCGACGCCAGATCCAGCAGATCCTGGTCGGCGAAGCGGCCGAACTTCGTCATCGATGCGCCGATGATCCACACGTTGTCACTCATGGTCATGCTCCGATCGGTTCGAATCCGAAGGCGACGACGACGGTGCCGTCGTCGTCGACGGAGGCCTCGAAGGTCGCCAATCGGACCTTCATCTCGGGTTGGATCACTTCGGGATCGGTGACACCCAGCAGGTTCGCCTTGACGATCCCGCCACCCTCGAGTTCCACGACGGCCGAGGTGAACGGGCCGTTCTTCGCACCGCGCTCGACGATCGTGTAGGCGCGCAGCACGCCTTCGGTGGCCAGCGGGCGGGTGCCGAACTCCGTGGCAAAGCACTTGGCGCAGGCGTTGCGCCGGTCAAAGTAGAGGGCGCCGCACTGTGCACAGGCCTGCGCGACCAGGTGTGGCTCATCGCCCAGCACCAGGTAATCCACCGCTGGAATGGTCTGCGTCATCTCACGCCTTCCGGGGTCGGGCCGGGCCCGGCAGGACCTAGCCAACTAAATAATAGAGTACTAGAGTATTTACTACACGACCATCTGGATGACAACCGCCCCGAGGAGACGTCATGTCCGACTCACAGCCCTTCGACCCCGCAGCGATCGGCGCCAGATCCGCCCCCAAGACGGTCCGCTGGACCTCGCGCGACTGCATGCTCTATGCACTGGGTGTGGGCGCGGGCACCGCCGATCTACAGTTCACGACCGACAACACCAAGGGCGTCGAGCAGCGTATGGTCCCGACGATGCCGGTCACGCTCGGCGTCGACTTCAGCGTCCTCAAGCAGGCCGGCCGATTCGACTGGGCAAAGCTGCTCCACGCCGATCAGCGAGTCGAGATCCTCGGCGACATCCCCGTCGAGGGCGAGGCGCAGGCGGTCACCGAGATCACCGAAATGTGGGACAAGGACAAGGCCGCGCTGATCGTCGCGCAGACCACCGGCACCGATGCCGACGGCCGCGTGCTGTGGCGCAGTTCGGCCGGCCTATTCATCCGTGGGGTCGGCGGCTGGGGCGGCGCGCGCGGACCGGCAGAGTCGGCCGGAAAGTCGACCGAGGCACCCACCGACGACAGCAGGATCACCACGCTGACCTACGAGACCCACCCGGATCAGGCGCTGATCTACCGCCTGTCCGGCGACCGCAACCCGCTGCACTCCGACCCGGCGTTCGCCGCACGGGCCGGACTGGACCACCCGATCCTGCACGGGCTGTGCACCTTCGGCTTCGCCGGGCGTGCCGCGCTCGCGGTGGCGGGCAAGGACGCGACCCTGCGGTCGATGTCGGCACGATTCGCCGGCCCCGTCTGGCCCGGCGATACCCTGACCGTCGACCTGTGGCATCGCGACGACACGACGGTCGGCTTCCGGATGCGCGGCCGCGACGACAAAGAGGTCCTCACCGGCGGCCTGGCGAGTGTGGGTTGATCGGCATGAAGACACCTGGCTGGCAGCCCCTGCTCGACCGGATCTCCGCCGAGTCCGACCCGGTCCGCCTGCGCAACCTCGAGGTGGTCGCGCGGCATGTCGTGGAAGAGGTGGCCGGGAACATGCCCGCCCTCATGGCGACTCTCGTCCCGCATCCCGAATACCGGGTGTGGGGAGCCTCCGACAGCGTCGGCCCGTCCGGCCGCGACGAGGTGGTGCAGTGGTACACCGCACTTGAGGCAGCCGACCGCAACCGGCTCGACTACGTGATCCACCGGGTGGTGGTCGACGAATCGTGCGTCGTCACCGAGGGTGACTTCCAGTACGCCATCCTCGGCCGGGGTCTGGGCGGCGCCACCGCGACCGAAGCCGGTGAGACCATCCGCCCGGACGACTACCACCTGGTCACCCACCGCACCACCGTCCTGTGGCCGATCTCGTCGGACGGACTGATCGAAGGCGAGCACATCTACGCCGGTGAGCGCCATCGAATCCGGCGTCGGTTGGAGTCGGGCGAGTTGCCGCACCTGGGCCCGGCCACCCGCGCCGGGTGATCAGACGCACGGTGATCACACGCACCGTGTCATCAGACGCACCGGTTGATCAGATCAGGACGACCGCCGCCGGAAGATCCCGGCGGCGGTCGTCCTCGGTCGTGCTCCGCGATCAGGCGAGCAGCTTGGGCATCCGCTCCCCGATGAGCGCCTCCGCCTCGGCGACGATGGAGCCGACCACCTCGCGACAGCTGCGCACCTCGTCGATGAGACCCTGCGCCTGGCCTGCCCACCACATGCCGCCGTCCATGTTTCCCTCGGCCAGCACCTCGCGTCGGCCGCGCTCACCCGACGCCAGGTGGGCCACGTCGGCGAACGTCGCACCGGGACGCGCCGAGATGGCCGCGATCTCTTCGGAGACCGCGTTGCGGGCGACCCGTGCGGTGTTGCGGAACTCCCGGAACACGAGAATCGTCGACCGCTCGTCGTTCGCCACGATCTGCTGTTTGACGTTCTCGTGCACCGGCGCCTCGGTGGTGGCCACGAATCGGGTGCCCATGTTGATCGCGTCGGCGCCCAACGCGAGCGCGGCGACGAGGCCTGCGCCGTTGGCGAAACCCCCGGAGGCGACGATCGGGATCGACAACGAGCGCGCCGCCGCGTTGATGAGGACCAGACCGGGCACGTCGTCGTCGCCGGGATGTCCGGCGCATTCGAAGCCGTCGATGCTGATGGCGTCGACCCCGACCCGCTCGGCCTTGAGGGCATGCCGAATGGCCACTGCCTTGTGGACGACCTTCACCCCGGCCGCCTTGAAGGCGGGCATGTGCGGTTCCGGGTTGGCGCCTGCGGTCTCGACGATCGAGACCCCGCCCTCGATGATCGCGTCGCGGTACTCGTCGTAGGGCACCGGATCCACCGTCGGCAGGATGGTGAGGTTGACGCCGAACGGCTTGTCGGTGAGGTCGCGCACCCGGCCGATCTCCGCGGCCAGCGCCTCGGGGGTCGGCTGCGTCAGGGCGGTGAGGAAGCCGAGCGCTCCGGCCTCGGCCACGGCCGCGATGAGTTCGGCCTTGCCCACGGCCGTCATGCCGCCGCAGACGATCGGGTGGTCGACTCCGAAGATGTCGGTGAAGCGTGTCTTGATCACAGCAAAACTCCCTACAACAGAACGATTTCGGGCCGTTGGCGCGGTCCGGCAAGAGCGAGAAGAACGTCGGCGGTCAGAAGCTGCCGGTGTCGAACCAGCGCTCGAGTTGCTCGCGTCGGTCGTCGTTGACGTACTCGATCCGGGTGTGGGTCACGGTGCTTGTGGCGTAGATGGCCGAGATCTCCCCCGTCGACCGCCACAGCACTGCCTCGACGGTGATCAGCGGGTCGGCGTCGAGGGACTCGAGCCGCCGCGCGATGTCGGACTCCCAGACCCCGACATGATGCAACCCGATCCGTTCTGCCGCATAGATACCCGTGCCGTGGGCGGCGATCAGCTCGAGCCGGTGCGGGCCGGTCCGGCTGTAGGTCACCGTCAGCTCCATCGGCCCTTCGGTGCCGGCGATCCGGTCGTCGAACCGGGACACGGTGAGCGTCGTCGGGGTGTTGAACTCGTAAGAGATCTCACCGTTCAGACCGGCCATGGCCTTGCCGAGGTCGTCGACGAGAATGCCGGAGTGATAGGGGATCTGGGCAGCCATCAGGGACTCGTTTCGTCGGTTGGTGCGGGTCGCAGGTCACGCCGGGCGGTCGGCCACCCAGTGCAGTGCGTTGTGCAGCAGTCGCTGGAACGACGGATTGCCGTACGCCGACGGTCCGTCGCCGAACTGGAGGTAGACGATGCGGCTGCGGTCGTGCGGGCGTTCCCACGCCACCACGCCTGCGCCGGGCTCGTGGTGCCAACCGTCGTTGGTGTCGCGTCGGCCCAGAACCGCGTTCCAGGTGGACCAGTGGTTGTCGACGGTCAGTGCCGAACGCGTCGTCAGCAGCGGCCGGATGTCCGGCGAGACCTCGCACAGATAGGTCTCGTCGGTGATCTCGAAGCCGTCGACGAGTCCGGCGGTGACCGGATGAACGGGGTCGGTGACCGAGATCGTCTGGTTCACCTCGTGGCGGTACCCCGAATCCGGGGCGTCCTCGTCCCGCAGGAAGCGGAATCGTCCGCCCATGACGCCGGCGTACTCCGGCCAGGTCGGCCAGGAGGCCAGGGCATGGTGCACGAACACGAAGCCGTGCCCCCGCTCGACGGCAGCCAGGAAGTTCCGCCGGAACTCCGCCGACGGCTCGTGCAGGTCTGGTGGGCTGTGGTCGGGATGGAAGGTGTAGCCGGGCATGTCGTACATGAGGTACGCATCCCATTCGGCGGCGATTTCGGGGCGGAAGAAGGCTTCCGCGGCAGGTTGCTCCGCCTGACTGACCGCGAGGCCGTCCAGACCGTCGAGCATCGCCGCGAATCCGTTGCGCTCGAACTTGTGCCCCCGGGTGACCGCGAGTACCCGCTTGTCGTTCTCAGCCATAGGACTTGGCGCCCATCACTTCTCGGCCATCCGGTGGATACCGCGGTCGGCGGCCACCCATCCGGTCAGCTGCGGGTCGGCACCGATCTTGTCGCCGGAGACCCAGCGGCCGTCCGCGGCGAAGACGGCAACCTTGCCGTCACGCTGCGTGACCTGGACTCGCCGCTCACCGAGTGGCTCGTAGAGTGCACCGCTGTAGGGATGTCGCAGTCCGTGCATGTCAGTCCTCCTCCATATAGGCGTCCATCAGCTGATGCATCCAGCGGATGTTGTCCTCCTGGTACTGCGCGAAGGTGACCGTCTTCTTGGAGGCGGCCTCCATGCCGTACTGGACCTTCTCCATGTTGTAGACATCCTGGTCGAGGATGTTCCCGACCAGCCCCAGCTCCGACCGGCTACCGAACGAGGTGTCGGCGTCGAGCTTGATCTCCTCGGCCGGCGGCGGCCGCTCACCGGTGTACGGCCCGATCAGGAAGACGTCCATGATCGACTCGCGATGGTTGTCGCCGTATGGCCGGAACCGGTAACAGAGCCGGTGCACGCCGCCCCACGGCATCATGTTCGGGAAAACGGTGTAGGTGAAGTTGTCCACCAGTTCGCAATCGGCCCAGTCGTCGATCTCGTCGCCGATCAGACCCCGCCACTTCTCGCGCGAGTTGCGGACCACGAAGTCACGCGCGGTCTCGCCATCGAGGGGGTGGACCGGCAGCTCTTCGTCGACGCGGACGTCCATGGTCGCCTTGAGCATCTCCTCGGTCGTGGGATCGCCGAGGGTCATCGGGCCGACGACCTCCGACGGGGTGACGAACCGGGCGAAGTTGTCGTAGCAGTCGACCTGGCACACCCCGAAGGCCGCGTAGGGCACGGTCTGCGGATGGGTCGCCGCGGCGTGCCAGCACTCCATGTACGCCTCCTGCGCGACCTTCCAGTTGCAGCGCAGGACCTTTGACACATGGGCCTGGATGTAGCGGTCCTCGAGCTTCCACTTGGCGAAGTGATCGGTCAGCTCACCCAGGTAGTCGTCGAGCGGCTCGGCGTCGGGATCGGGGTTGATGAACACGAAACCCGCCCAGGTGCCGACGCTCACCGCAGGCAGCGAGAAATCGTCTTTCTCGACGTGCGGGAATTCCCAGGGGGCCGGGATCTGCTTCAGTGCCCCGTCGAGGTCCCAGCTCATGCCGTGGAAGGAACAGCGGATCTCCGAGCACCAGCCGTCGAAGTCCTTCAGCTGGCGACCCCGGTGCAGACAGGCGTTGGGATAGGCCCGGATGGTGTCCGGCGCCGATCGGATCACCAGGTACTGCAGGTCGGCCACGGTGTAGACGATGTGGTCGCCGACGTCCGGGATGTTCTCCTCCCGGCAGACGAACTGCCACGTCCGCTTCCACACCCGATCCTTCTCACGGAGATGCCACTCGCGGCTGGTGTACCGCTCGATCGACGCCTCGGTCCACGAGAACTCACCCCGGTTCTCCTGCCGAATATGTTTGGGCACTTCATGTGTGTCCAAATCGAGCACGTCCTGGTAGGACAACAGCCGATCCCCGACATCCAACCGCTCGCCCATGACTCCTCCACTTCCCGACTTGTCTGTGTTTCCAGTTCCGAAAGGCCCGGATTCAGTGCTGCACCCGGGACAACAGGCCTCCGTCGACCACGAGGTTCACGCCGGTACAGAACGCCGCGCGACGACTGACCAGGAAGGCCACGCCGTGTGCGACGTCGTCGACGGTGCCCAGCCGACCGAGCGGCACCCGGTCGACGACGGTCTGATAGGTCTCCGGCCGAGCCTGCCGGACCGTGTCCCAGGCACCGCCCGCGAACTCGATCGGCCCCGGTGAGACCGTGTTGACCCGGATGCCCTCGGCGGCCCAGCTGCGGGCGAGTGCCGATGCGTGGTGCAGGACGGCCGCTTTGATGGCGCCGAACGAGTTGGGTCCGGACGGGAGATCGACGTCGAGGGCACTGGTCGAGCTGATCGCGACCGCCGAACCCGCATCGGACTGCGCGAGATGCGGACGGGCGGCGTCGGCGAGGATCGCAAACGCCTGCAGATCGCCGCGTGCACTGGTCACCCAGGCGTCATCGCCCTTGACGCTTCCCGGCGATGCGTTGGAGATCAGGATGTCCACTCCGCCGAGCGCGTCGGCCGCGGCGCCGATGAAGCTGCGCGCCGCGTCGGGATCTGCGACATCCACCGACAGCGGGTGGGCTTCGGCCCCTGACTTCCGCAGCCCCTCGGCCGCTTCTGTCAGCGGCCCTTCGCTGCGGGCACCGATCACGAGCCGGCACCCTTCGGCGGCGAGAACCTCCGCGATACGCAGGCCGATTCCGCGACTCGCGCCGGTGATCACCGCGCGCATTCCGTTCAGACCGAGATCCATGGTCGCCCTTTCATCTGGTGTCCTAAGTATTCCATAATTAGATTATTTATGTCTAGAGTAAAGGCGTCCGACACCCCTCATCGAAAGCGGAGAATCCCGTGACCATCGTTCTCTCCAAGCCCGTCGTCGACTTCGGCATCGTGACCACGAACCCCGATCGGATGACCGAGTTCTACGGCACGACGATGGGCCTCCCCCAGCTCGATCCGATTCGAATGGACGGCTTCTCGATCAGCCGGTTCCAGCTCGGCGACACCGTATTGAAGGTCCTCGTCTACGACGCCGAACCCACGGCGACCGCCGCCATCGGCGGTATCGGCAACGGCACCGGCATCCGGTATCTCACCATCTCGGTGGCGAATCTGTCCGAACTCCTCGAGGCCTGCCGCACATCGGACACGGGATCGGTGGTCGACGAACCGGTCGAGGTCCGCCCCGGCGCCTGGATCGCCTTCGTCGCGGACCCCGACGGCAACATCATCGAGCTGGTGCAGCGCGGCGGCACTCTCTGAGGCCGCCGCACACAATCCCCGCACCGCCGTCGCTCCCCTCTCACGGCGGCGGTGCGGACCCTGCTTGGCTCAGCACAGCTCCCGAACTTTGGCGACGATACGCTCGACGGTCGGAAAACCGTTGAGCGCCTTGGAGAACGGGACGGGTGTGAACTTCGCCCCGACGCGGCCGACCGGCGCGAGCAACTCGTTGAACAAGGACTCGTGGATGCGGGCGCTGATCTCGGCCCCCGGCCCACAGAACTCGGTGGCCTCGTGCACCACGACGCACCGCCGCGTACGCTCCACCGACTCCAGCACGGTCGGGATGTCCAGCGGGACCAGACTGCGCAGGTCGATGATCTCGGCCTCGATCCCCTTCTCCGCCAGTGCTTCCGCCGCCTGGGTGCAGACTCCGACGCCGGTTCCGTAGGTGACCAGGGTGACGTCCTCGCCGGTGCGCAGCGTCGCCGCCTTACCCAACGGAATCGAGTACCGACCCTCGTCGACCGGTTCCTTGGTCGAATAGAGCAGTCCCGAATGCTGGATGAACAGGCACGGGTCCGGCGACTCCAGGCACGACTGCAACAGCCCCTTGGCATCGACCGGATTGGACGGCATGACCACATTGATCCCCGGCACGTGCATGAACCACGCCTCCAGCGACTGTGCGTGCTGCGCGCCGAAGTGGCTGCTGCCGATGACGGTGGTCACCAGGATCGGTGTGGGCGTCGCCCCGCCGGTCATGTACCGCAGTTTCGCGGCATGGTTCACCACCTGATCGAGTGCCAGGGTGATGAAGTCGAAGAACATGATCTCGGCGACCGGCCGGTAGCCGCCGAGGGCGAGGCCGACCGCGGTGCCCGCGATGGTGCCCTCGGCGATCGGCGTGGAGCGCACGCGATCTCGGCCGTACTCGCTCGACAATCCCTTACTGGTCTTGAACGGGCCGCCGATCGGGTCCTCGACGTCCTCGCCGAGGACGACGATCTTCGGGTCGGCCGCCATCGCTCTGTGGAAACCGGAGTTGATGGCCGCGGCCATCGTCATGGTCTTCTTCTCAGTCATGGTTCAGGCTCCGAACGAACTCGGGGTCGGCGAACACATCGGAGTCGATGGTCGCCGGGTCGGGAAATGGACTCGCTTCGGCATAGGTGAAGGCGTCGTCGACGTCGGCCTGTGCCCGTCGCTCGATCTCGGTGAGCGCGTCGTCGTCGAAGATCCCGCGCTCGGCCAGCCAGCGGCGGAAGTTGGGGGCCGGGTCACGCTCCATCGCCGCGGCGAGTTCGTCTTTGGGGACGTAACTGAAATCCGCGGTGCCGGTGTGGCCGGTCAGCCGGTAGTGCATGAACTCCAGGAACGTCGGACCCCCGCCGGCGCGGGCACGTTCGACCGCCTCGCGGATCGCCCGCGTCGAGGCGATCGGATCGAACCCGTCGACGCGCTGCGTCGGCATCGCATACGACGCGGCCCGTTTGGCGAGTTCGACGTCGGGCGCGTAGTCAGCGATCGCGGTGTGCTCACCCCACTGGTTGTTCTGGCAGATGAACACGATCGGCAACTTCCACAGTGCGGCGAAGTTCATCGACTCGTGATAGGTCCCGATGGACGTCGCGCCGTCACCGAAAGTGGTGACTATCGCCCGGGATTCGCCGTCGAGCTGGGTCGCCATGGCCAGGCCGACCGCCAGCGGCAGCCCCTGCCCGACGATGCCGGTGGTCGCGGTGAACCCGACGGCCTGATCCTGCAGATGCATCGGGCCGCCCTTGCCCCCGGACATCCCGGGCGCCCGACCGTAGAGCTCGGCCATGATCGAGCGCAGCGTGGCTCCTTTGGCGAGGGCATCGCCGAGGTTCCGGTAGGTCGACACCATCTTGTCGTCCGCGTCGAGCACCGCGCCCATCGCCGCGCACACTGCCTCCATACCCCGCACCGGGTAGAAGGCCGCCTGGAGCCTGCCCGCCTTGGCCTCGCGAGCCGAACGCTCGTCGGCCAGGGTCGTGACGAGCATGAGGTGATACATCTCGGCGAGCTCGTCGTCGCTGAGGCCGGCGGTTACGCCATCATCTGAGGCCATCTGCCCCTCCTGTCGGGTCGAAGACGGTGATCTACGGTTCACACCGAGACCGGCGTCTGGCTGAGTCGTTCGGTGACGGTCTGGCCGCAGATGCGGCCGAATCCGGTGGCGCTGGCCAGGGAACTTCCCGAGCCCACGTAGACCCGGCCCGAGATTCCGCCGGTACATTCACCTGCCGCGTACAACCCGGGGATCACCTGACCGGTGCGGGCCAGCACCCGCCCGGCCTCATCGATCTTGAGGCCGAAGCCGGTGTGCGCGATCGCGGTCGGGCGGACCTCGACGGCGTAGAACGGACCGGTGGCCAGCGGGTTGAGGAACTTGGCCGGCTTGGCGTAGTCGGCGTCCTCGCCGAGTGCGACGAGGTCGTTGTAGCGGTCGATCTCACCGCGGAGGTCGACGTCCGGGATTCCGATCGACGCTGCCAGCGCTTCGACCGTGTCGGCGATGTGCACGCGCTCGTGTTCGGCGAACAACTCCATGACCTCGGCGGTGTAATGCTTCGGACGGAACGCGGCATGGTTGGGCCAGACCTGCTTGTAGGCGTCGCGGTAGCGGTCGGCGAGCGCGGCAGGCGGGTTCAGGCAGGCCTCGTCGAAGATCACGTAGCCGACGTTGCCCCGGTTTCGCATCAGCGCGTCGAGGATTCCGTAAGGCGCGGTCTCGTCGGCGAATCGCCGGCCGTGCCGGTCTACCAGGATGGTCCAGCCGGGCAGGAAGGCCTCGTGGACCTTGTCGATACCGGGGTTGAGCATCCGCAGACCCCGGTCGAATCCAGTGAGCTGGACGCCGAGCTGCTCGGCGAAGTCCAGGTGATCACCCTGCGCGCCGTCGGCCCCGATGTAGAAGCTCTCACCGGGCACCCACGCCGACGGGTAGAACTCCGCGAGACGGTCCGGGTTGGCACCGAATCCGCCGCTTGCCAGCACCACGGCCGCAGCGGTCAGCGTCTCTCCGCCCGACACGACTCCGACGACGTCACCGCCCTCGACGGCCAGCGAGTCGACCCGACGCCCGAAGGCGATCTCACCGCCGCGCGCGGTGTAGGCCGCCGCCAGCGCCTTGACCAGCGCCTGTCCGCCGCCCTCGACACAGTGCCCGCGAGGGCGGCTCTCGTCACCGCCGAAGATGAGCTGCTCGTAGAAGGGCACTCCGTGGCCCTGCAACCAGTCGATCGTCTCGCCGAGGGAGTCGGCCCAGCGTCGCACCGGCCCGGCCGAGAGATCCCAGGCGTTGAGAGACATGTACTCCCGGAACAGGTTGCCCTCTGCATCGTCGATGCCGGCGGCCTGCTGCAACGTGCTCCGGCTCGCCATGACGACGCCGCCGGACAGCCGGGACGACCCGCCGACCTCGCCTTGCGATTCGACGATGAGGACCGAGGCGCCGCGCTCGATCGCGGACAATCCGGCGGACAATCCGGCCGCACCGGAGCCGATGACGATGACGTCGAAGTCGGGGGTTGTCATGGTTGAGCCTTCCCAGTTTCGTTGTGGTTCAGGGAGTTGTCGTGGTTCGCGACGTCTCGGAACGGTTCTCCGACGCGAAGGTGTGCGGTGTCGTTGAGGGACACGATTTCCCGGTGCCCGGCGCGGGACGCCATGATCCGGGTGATGCCGGTCGGGTCGGGCGAACGGACCACCTGCGCGGCCACGCCGAAAGCCCGGCGCACGATCTCGTCGATCACCTGGGGGCAGGCGCAGACGAGCACCCGCTGCCCGGGGTGATCGGCGATCACGGCGTCGATGGCGTCCGCGGTCGCGGGACTCGACCTGGGCGTCAACCCGGTCGCCGCGCCGATCGCGGCCGCGGTGTCGGCAGCCGGTGGGCCCGCGGCGTAGAGCGCATCCCATCCACCTTCCGCGCCGAGCCGCCGCGCGACGGCCGGCGCCTGGTGTCCACCTGTCGCGCCAGGCACGAATGCGCCACCACCTTCGACGTCCCGGGTCGCAGGGTCGGCATGTTGGACGAAGATCAGTTCCACGAGGCACCCGCCCTCGCCACCGGAACACTCCCGACCGGAGCTCCGGGGGCGCGTGTCGGCGGCCGGGCGTTCAGTTCGCGGACCGACCACCCCGCGTCCGCGCGGTACTCGAAACGGCTGACCGAGCCGTAGTCGGGCGCGAACAGGCGTAGCGCCGACTCGCCGAGTATCCAGGCCAAGAAGATGTTGATGACTCCGCCGTGGCACACCGCGACCACCCGCTCGCCGACGTGCTCGATCCGGATCGCCTCGAGCGCGGTCACCACCCGCTGCCGGAACTCCTCGGCGGTCGTCCCCCAGGGGCTCAGGTCTCCTTCGCGGTATCGCTGCCACACGTCGGCACCGTCTTCGTAGTGCAGATAGTCGCTGTCTCGGTCGAACTCCGCGAGGTCGGCGACCTCGCTGACCGGGACGTCGGGGCCGAGCGCATACCGGGCGCTCTCGCTCGCCCGGCGCAGATTCGAGGCGAACACCGCGTCATAGCCGTCGGCCCGCAGCAGCCCTCCGGTTTCCTGCATCTGCGCGACGCCGAGAGGACTCAGCGGCGGATCGTTCTGGAGCTCTCCGGAAGCGGCTCGGGCCGGCTCTCCGTGACGGACCATCGAGAGGATCACTGTCGACCCACCTTCCTCGGTGCGGGCACTGCCTCATGCCCAATTACTCTAACACTAGATTTTCCATGCGTAGAGTAAACCTTCGCGCCGTCCCGGTCGGTACGCGCGGACGTGGCCGCGGCCCAGCGGCTCCTGTGATTGACGTCTCAGCCACTTTCGGTTAATACTCTAGCTGTAGATTATCTTGCGATAGATGATTGCGCTATAGAGAACCTCATCCAGTCCACGCGCAACGAAAGAGGAGAATCGTGGCCCACGAGCTCACCATCCTGCAGGCGGCCCGCATGAAGGGCCGCCTGTCGCCCGAACTCGCCGCGGCATCGACCGGTCTCGACGTCGACGCGGCGAGCGCCGTCCTGGCCGAGCTGCGCGATGCCGGCCTCGTCAAGGGCGAGCCGTCCGTGCGCCTCACCCCGGAGGGCCGCGAACGTCTCGCCACCCTGGTGGCCGCGGAACGCGAGGGCATCGATCAGACCGCACTGAGCGTGCTCTACGGCGAATTCGACGACCACAACAGCGATCTCAAGCACATCATTACCGACTGGCAACTCCGTGACGGTGCACCGAACGACCACACGGACGCCACTTACGACGGTCAGATCATCGCGCGACTGGTCGCGCTCGACGACAGCTTCACCCCGCTGGTCGACCGCATGTCGGCGACCGCGCCCCGGCTGGCCACCTACCGGGCCCGCTTCGCCAACGCGATCGAGCAGATCACCGCGGGCGACAAGGGCTTCGTCGCGCGGCCCATCGCCGACAGCTACCACACCGTGTGGTTCGAACTTCACGAAGAACTGATCGGACTGCTCGGCCTCAGCCGGGCCGAAGAAGCGGCCGCCGGCCGCGCCGTCTAGGAGGGAACACACCGATGACGTTCATCTGGCTGGGAGATGCTCCCGATCTGGATCCCGCCCTCGTCGGCGGCAAGGCCCGCAGCATCAACCGGATGCGTGCCCTGGGGATGCCGGTGCCGCCGGCATTCGTCCTGTCCACCGCGTTCTGCGCGGAGGTCAGTGCCAACAACGGTCGCCTCACCGACCGCATCATGCAGCACATGAGTGATGGCATCGACCGGTTGCAGGCCGAGACCGGCCGCCGCCTCGGCTGCGACACCGCGCCGCTGCTCGTCTCGGTTCGCTCCGGCGGCGCGCAGAGCATGCCCGGCATGATGGACACCGTCCTCAACCTCGGGATGAACACCGACGTGGAGCGCCGCGTGGCGGAATACAGCGGCAGTCCCGACTTCGCTGCCGACACCCACCGACGGTTCGTCGAGCAGTTCTCCCGGGTGGTCGGGACCGAGGCCACCGGCGTGCCCTGGGACGACCTGATCCTCGCGGCGGAGGCGGTGTTCGCCTCCTGGAACTCGCCACGAGCTCGCTCCTACCGCGCGCACCACGACATCAGTCACGAGGGCGGCACCGCGGTGACCGTTCAGGCGATGGTCTTCGGCAACTACGACGAGAACTCCGGCACCGGCGTCCTGTTCAGCCGCAATCCGCTGACCGGCGATCCCGCCCCGTACGGCGAGTGGCTGCCCGGCGGCCAGGGCGAGGACGTGGTGTCCGGCCGGTTCGACGCCTTGCACCTCGAAGAACTCGAGAAGCAGTTGCCCGAGGTCCACGCCCAGCTGATGGCGGCCTCGGAAGCCTTGGAGCGACACGGTCGCGATGCCCAGGACATCGAGTTCACCGTCGAGAACGGGCGACTCTGGCTCCTGCAGACGCGCGCGGCCAAGCGCTCGCCGCAGGCGGCGGTCCGGATCGCGGTGACCCTCGCCCAGGAGGGCATCATCACGCGGCAGGAGGCGGTGGCCCTGGCCACCGATGCCCAGATCGCGGCGGCAACCGCACCCCACGTTGATCCGGTGGCGCGCCGCGACGCCACCCTGGTCGCCTCCGGACTGCCCGCGTGTCCGGGCGTGGCCAGCGGCCGTGTGGTCTCCGATTGCGAAGCGGCAGAGAAACTTTCCGATGAGGGTATCCCGGTGATCCTGGCCCGTCCCACCACCGACCCCGACGATGTGGCCGGCATGGTGGTCTCCGAGGCCATCATCACCGAGATCGGCGGAGCCACAAGCCACGCCGCGGTGGTCAGTCGAGAACTCGGCACGCCGTGCATCGTCGGGTGTGGGCAGGGCGTCCTGGACTCCCTCATCGGGAAGACCGTGACGGTCGACGGCACCAACGGCGAGATCTTCGAGGGCATCCTGCCGCTGGCCGACGTCCACGGCAAGGAACACGACGCCGTCGTGCAACTGCGTGACTGGGCGACGGAAACGCCTGTGGCGGTGGCGCGATGACCTTCGCCGCCCAGCTCGCCGCGGAGCGTCCCGACGAAGTGGCGCTCCGCGACGACGAGTGCGCGCTGAGCTGGCGCGACGTCGACGAACGGCTGCGTCCCGCCGTCAACGCCCTGATCGCCGCCGATCTCGGCGCCCGGCGACGGGTGGCGATCCTCGCAGGCAACTCCGCCGAGACCCTGCTCGGATATGCCGCCTGCACTCTGGCGGGCGCGTCGGCCGTCGCGGTCAACTCGCATCTGACGGCGGCCGAGACCGCGTACATCCTGGAGGATTCCGGGGCACGGGCGGTGCTGTGTGACCGCGGGACCGCGCCGGTCGCCGCCGAGGCCGCACGACTCGCCGGCATCACCACGGTCGCCGCCTGGGGCCGATCCGCCGAACCGCTGCCCGCCGGCGTCGCCGCATGGCGGGACTGGGCCCGTGATCCCGCCGAGCCGCCGACCGATCTGACACCCCGCCGGACGCTGGTGTACACCTCCGGCACCACCGGACGGCCGAAGGGCGTCGAGTTGCCGTTCACCTCATGGGTGGGTGGCGCCGACATCACCCGGCATCTGGCCGGCCTGGCGCAGAACCGGATGGTGGATTTCGGCAGGCACCTGGTGGTCGGCCCGATGTATCACTCGGGTCCGCTCACCGGGACCCGACTTCTGGCCGGGGGTGCGCCGGTCACAGTGATCGGCAAGTTCGGGGCGGAGGCAGTGCTCGCGGCCATCGAACGGGACCGGATCGGCTCCACGATCATGGTTCCGACCCATTTCCAGCGACTGCTGGCGCTACCCGAGGAGCGCCTCCGCACCGCCGATCTGAGCTCGCTGCGCTACGTCCTGCAGGTCGGCGCGAAGTGCCCGGTACCGGTGAAACATGCCATGATCGACTGGCTCGGCGATCGCGTCTGGGAGAGCTACGGCGCCAGTGAGGTCGGTACGACCTGCATGATCAGCTCGTCGGAGTGGCTGGAGCGTCCCGGATCGGTCGGTCGCGCGGTACCTCCTTTCGAGGCCTACATCCTCGGCGACGACGGGCAGCCGGCGCCACCGGACACCGAAGGCCCACTGTGGTTCCGCGACACCAGCGGCCACGGGATCAACTACATCAGCGGCGCCGGCAGTGGCCAGGAGTTCACCCTCGGCGAGATCGGGAGGATGGACAGCGACGGATACGTCTGGATCACCGACCGTCTGTCGGACATGGTCGTCTCGGGCGGCGTCAACATCTATCCCGCCGAAGTCGAACAGGCTCTGGCCCAACATCCGTCGGTCGCCGACGTCGCATGCTTCGGGTTGCCACACGACGAGATGGGCGAGAGCCTCGCCGCGCTCATCGTTCCTGCCGATCCGTCATCTCCGCCGGATCGCTCCGAGCTCGAGCAGTTCGCGCGGAGCCGACTGGCCGGCTACAAGATCCCCCGGCAGGTCTACCTGACCGAATCGCTGCCGCGCACCGCGGTGGGGAAGCTGGACAAGAAGGCGATGCGCCGCCTGCCCGGGAGTGGTTCCGGCGAGATCCGCTCGCTCGGCGACCATCTCGGCGCCGCTCGGTGAGTCGGCCCTCCGGCCGGAAACTCGATGAGTAGACTAATGAGAATGGCGGGTAAGCGAGTGACAAGCACAGAGGTCACACCGGATACGATGACCGACCCGGTGGATTGGGCTCGGCACTACTGGGAGCAGCAGAAGCTCGACGGTGACGAACAGCGGTTCCTCACCCTCACCTCGCTGCTCCGGTATCAGCGCCTGGTGGCCGACGAGGTGGACTCGGAGCTCAAGAAGCACGGGCTCAACATGACCGACTACCTGTTGCTCATGACGCTGCAGCTCTCCGAGCACGGGACCCGGCTGATATCCAGCCTCGCCCGCAACCTGATGGTGCATGCGACGACCGCGACGCTGGCCACCGATCGGCTCGAGCAGCGCGAGCTCCTCGCGCGCAGTCCGCACCCCACCGATCGCCGGGCCACCTGCGTGACGATCACCCAGAAGGGACGCGAGGCCATCGACACCGCGACCCGCGCTCTGACGGCCATCGACTTCGGAATGCGTGGTAGCAGCCCGACTGATGTGACCCAGCTGCACGACGCGCTGACCGCCATGCGGCAGAGCGCCGGGGACGCCTGATCCTCACCCTGCGTGTATCACGGTCATCTCCCGAAATGACGCCACACTGAAGGCTTGGGTATTCAACGGCGCAGGAAGGCCTCTGGAACTGCAGGATGTCCCCGACCCAGTGGCCCAGCTCGGCTAAGTAGTCATCGACGTCAAGGCCAGCGGTCTGTGCCACTCTGATGTCTCCGCCTTGGACGATCCGAACTGGTCGACACGGTCGAACGCACCAACGTGTGCGCGATCGTCGCACTGTTCTGCGCCCTGACGGGCTTGTTCATTCCAGCCTTGGTGTTCGGCGCGATCGGCTACCTCGAGACCGGCGGACGCGAACATGAAACCGGATCCGGTCTCGCCGTTGCCGCTCTGATCCTTGGTGCCATCGAACTCACCGCCGTCGTGGTGGCCGCCGTTGTAGTTCTTGTTTCCCTGCACTGAACCGAATGCCCGGCTGGTCAACGACGTACGTCGACGAGTGTCTGAGCGTTCCCCGTAGCGCCAGGGAAGCGTCACCGCCTCTCACGGGACAGCCATCGCACTGGTGCAGCCCACAAGGCGAATCAGACCCATCTCGGCTGTCGCGACGACCCTGCGAGTCGGCCACACCGACGACTGCAGTACGAACCGGAGACGTCACCACCACTGCGCAACGGCCTGTTCCAGGCTTTCCTCGTGGGCGCTCGGCGCCTCGGCGCATGCCCGGCCTCGCGGTGTGGGCCGGTGGTTATCGTCCTTCGACCAGTTTGCCGTCGACACGCCGCGAGACCAACGGCTCGGCGCCGAGTCTGCGGTCGATGTGGATGAGGGTGACCTGTGTGATCGCCGCTGCGAGCGAGCTTTCGAACGCCGCGCGGGCGTGGGCTGCGCACCGGCTCACCGAACCCGTCTCATAGAGCCGTGCGATCGCCGCGGGCGGTGTGAACCTGCCGCCCATCCGGTCCTGCCCGCTGATCCCACGGAGCCGGCCCTCCCACCACCGACGCACCGCCTGCTCATGGGCGATCGACGCCGGTACTTCGACGTCGACGATGCGCACGTCGGTGTAGTCGTGCTCACTGAGCTGGGCCATGAGGATGCCCCCGAGCGGACCCCATTGCAGGGTGCCTTCGATGACGACGTTCTCGCGTCGTTGCAGGCACACCTCGCGGACGTCGTCGATGACTTCGGTGGATTCGGCGTGGACCAGGGCCGCGAGTTCCCGGGGGGGCTATGGGGTGCGCATCGGCGAGCGTCGTCGACAGCAGATCCGCGTAGTGACCGTCCGCGATGGCGCGGCGCAGGAGTTCGTCCTTGACGATGTCCGCGTCCAGATATCGGTAGCTGGTATCGACCAGGTGACGCTCACGCAGCGCCGTCGACTTGCCTGCCCCCGGTGGCCCCGCAGAAATTATCGCGGCGCAGTGCCCGTCGCGATCGGGCTCCGCGAGGTCGAGGTACCACTCGATGACCTCCTGCAGCGTCCGGTCTCGCCGGCGATCATTCGCGTACAGGTCGAGGGTGCTCCGGCCACTGTCAGGGTGCAGCGGCTGCCCGTGTTGACCCAGGTGGACCAATTGCTGAGAAACTGCCTCGCGCAGTGGTTCTCCGGCCACGCTCACCGCCGGGCCGCAGCGCGCTGCGCCTGCCGTGCGGTGCGGGTGCTGTCGAACAGGATGTCCCACTCGTCGTCGGCGAGCAAACCCCGCCGATACGCCCGCCGCACCTCATCCCAGCTGCCCTTGGCGTACGCGTCCACCGACTGGTCGCCTTCGGTGGGTACATAGCCGTAGGTGTAGTTCCAGTGCACCAGCGTGTCCATCATCTCGTCGTCGGTGATCACCCCGGCCGAGCGCTGGTAAATCACCTCCTGCGGGGTTCGCTCGAGTTCGCCGGGCTGCTGCAGGACCCGTTGTGCGAGCCGGTGGACCTGCGTTGCCGAGATTTCCAGGAGATCAGCGATCTGGCGCAGCGTGAAACCCTCGTTCTGCGCCTTGTCGATCAGCCGCAGTCGGTCCAGCCGCAGGAGGTGTTCTCGCGCGGAATTGGCAGCGAGAGCACTTCTGGTATCGGTGACGGTCATACCCACCCCTTCCCGAACTCTTGTCCCAAATTGTAACACCAATGTGGAAAATCTGACCTGCTGGTGATCGGAGCGGTACCCGCCCGGTCCGATTCGGACCGCACCGGCTCGCCACACGGTTTCGCACGTCGGTGGCGGGTAGCCCGGACGCCCGGGACGCGTCCGCGATGCGGCACGCACGCCACCGTGCGCACGCGATTGCGCCTCAAGGTCCCGCAGCGGGACGGCCTGCCACCCGCGCCGGGAATCGCCGACATCTCGCCGGCCACTCACGTGCCCGCCCGAACTCGGCGTCGATCACCATTCACCCCCGCGGCAATCCGAGGTCCGATGCCCGAGCTGCCGAAGATAGTGCAATGGTGTGGATCACATTTTCGGAACTTCGATGCTGCCGCTCACCAAGATCAGAAATGCGCCGCTCGTCGTCACGTGCGGGTTGTCCGTGTAGCGCCCCTGCCAGCTGATCATCATCGTTGGCGGGGGCTGCGCTTGGCTGCGCCACAACATCTCTCGCACCCACACCCCCTACCCGCGCCTCTTCGCGCCGCCACCGTTTCCGGCACCGCACCTCACCGTCGCCCCGTCGCGGCTCTGCTCATATCGTGTGCCATGCACTGCCGTGCGGCACGCGTCGCCGCCCGGGAACGAGCGGCACAAGATCCCGGGCGAACTCCTGTGGCGCGCCCGCGCCGAGGCCCCGGATGCCCGTCCCGGCACCCACGGCGGCACCGCCTACGAGATCGCCGCCCGGTGCGCGGCCGGCGAGATCGATCCGGCGACGAACTCGGCGTCCGCCCCGACATGGCACCTCCGCCCCAAGTCTGCCTCGAGCAATGATCAGGCCCGCTGTCTGCCGCGGTCGTCGCATTTCCCGGCCTCAGCAGCGGCACCGAAGAAGGTGGTGTACCAGATTCGGCTGACTACCTCTGCCGCCTGCTCGACGGGCATCGGCGACTCCTGCATCGCGTCTTGCGCGTACCAGACGTAGGCCGACTGCTCCACCATGCATGCCATCGCTTCGACCATGACCGCGGTGGGCAGGCCGTTGAGCTCCTCGATGCCGCACTTCGTCTTCAGGACGGTGGTGAAGCGCGCGATGTGCCGGTTACGCATCTGCCACCAAAACTCCCGGAACCGGACTTCGACGCTCGCCGCTTCCACCAGGGTCCGCATCACATCGCGGTAGTTGTAGTAGTGGGTCAGGTAGCCGGTATTCGACTCGAGCAGTGCCTCGTACGGCTCCTCCTCGAGGCGATGTTTCGTCGTTCCGCTCGCGCGGAACAGGTCGTCGTGGGTGTCGGCGATCAGCGCGGCGAAGAGGTCTTCCTTGTCCTTGAAGTACCGGTAGAGCCCTCCGAGTGACATACCGGCCTCCGTTGCCACTCCACTCATCGTGGTTCCGACGTAGCCGTCACGTGCAAAGACTGATCGGGCTGCATCCAGGAGCCGGGCCCGGGTGAGCTTTCCCTTGGTGGTGTTCGGTACGTGGGGCATGCCCCTCCTTCTCGTTGCAGGCATCGTATCGACTGATCGGGACGTTGATCCCGAGTTTACACAAAAGCGACGTCACTCTCTTGACTGGGGTACCCGGATGCCACAGACTCGTTACAACGACGCCGCGATCTTCCCGCGTTGCGCTTCCATCATCCGGCTTTTCACCGAAACGGAGTCGCCGTGAATTCCCGAGTAGCCACCTTCAACGCCGAGGCGCTCGACGTAACTCCAGCCCTCGAGTCCAGGAGTCCGCTCCCGTCTCCCCTCGACCGATTCCGCGACCATCTCGCGCTGGATCCCCACACCGTCGCGGTCCGCGACGACCGGGACAACGCACTGTCCAGGCAGGAACTATGGGACCTCGCCTCCGAGATCCAAGGCGAAATGGCCTCTCGCGGACTCACCGCCGGCGACGTCGTGGTCGTCTGCATGCCGAACTGGACCGAGTGGATGGCGGCCTATCTGGCCGTCGTGCGCGGCGGCCTGGTCCCCGCGACGTTGCCGATCACCACGGATCCGAGGTCGATCGCGTACACGGCGAACCTGGTGGGCGCCAAGGCTGTCGTCCTCCCCCGGGCACATCGGGGGCGCGACTTCACGACCGAATCCACCACACTTGCAGAGGAACTGGGGCACCTCGTCCATGTCCTTCTCGTCGACGGCGACCACAAAACGCGGGCATGGCGCACATTCGACGGTCCGCCGGTGGTGGTCCCGGAGTACCCGCAGGGGATGGCGCACATCCTGTTTTCCTCGAGCACGACGGGCAAGTCGAAGGCGATCGCGCATTCCGAGACAAGCCTGGGCGCCTACAACGAGGGCGTCATCAGCCGTTACCGGGTCACCGGCGAGCGGCCCGTCTTCATGCCGTCGCCTCTCGGTCACAGCACCGGTTTCTGGCACGGCGCGCGGATGTCGATGATGACCGGTGCAACGCTCGTCCTCCAGGACTCGTGGAACCCGCACCGAGCACTCGAACTCGTGGACCGGCACCGCTGCGCCATCACCGTCGCTGCGACCCCGTTCCTGAAAGATCTCGTTGACGCCGAATGGCACTCGGACACACCGAAACTGAATGGAATGCGGGTGTTCCTCTGCGGAGGCGCCCCCATTCCCCCCAGCCTGATCGAGCAGGCCCAGAATCAGATGCCCGGAACCCGGATCGGGTCGATCTGGGCGCTGAGCGAGGGCGGAGCCACCTCCAGCCTCCCCGATGACGCGCCTGACGTCGTCGCCCGGAGCTGCGGGCGCGTGATGCCCGGGGTGGTTCTCGAGACGATCACCAAACAGGGCACCATCGCACCGCGCGGCACCGACGGCGAGATCGTCATGCGCACCCCGTCGCTGTTCCTCGGCTACATCGGACAGGAGGATCTGTATCGCAGCTCCTTCACCGCCGACGGCTACTTCCGCACCGGAGACACCGGGATCGTCGACGAGGACGGGTACCTCCGACTGACCGGACGGCTCAAGGACCTGATCATCCGCGGCGGAATAAATATCTCGCCGGTCGAGATCGAGAACGCCCTGTCGGGGCACCCACAAGTCGTCAAGGTTGCGGCCGTCGGACGCCCCGACGACCGCCTGGGCGAACGGATCTGCGCCGTCCTCCAGATCAACGGCACTGCCCCCACGTTCGAGGAGATCCTCTCCTGGCTCCACGGCCGCGGTGTACCCCGGCGGCTGTGGCCCGAATCGATCCACATCGTCTCCGGAATGCCGGAAACCCCCGCCGGAAAGATCCGCAAGAACATTCTCAGAGAACTGATTTCGGAGGAGAAGGAATGACAAGCGGCATCGACGACACCATCACCACCCACACCGTCTCACTGCGCGACATCGACGTCACCTACACCCGCGCCGGCCACGGACCCGCCGTCGTCCTGGTGCACGGACTCGCCGAGGACCACCAGAGCTGGCACACCGTGCAGGAAGCGGGCCTGGAGGCCACCACCTACGCCTACGACCTGCGCGGGCACGGAAACGCCACCGCCGGGTCACCGGAGGGCACCCTCGCCCAGCTTCGCGACGACCTGCTGACCTTCCTCGAAGAGGTCACCGGGCCCGCGATCTGCGTCGGATTCTCCCTCGGAGGCACCGTCGTCCTCGCTGCCGCCGCCGAGCGCCCCGATCTGGTGACGAAGGTCGTCGCACTCGGTACCTCGAGCGTCGTCGGCCGCGGCGCCGCCGGCTTCTACGCGGGCCGCATCGCACTGTTCCGCGGCACAGACACTGCCGCCCAGCAGGAGGCACTGTACGCGGATACTGCTGCCGCCCTGCATAATCCGGAGTCGGACGTCGATGCCGTCACCCGCTTCCGGCTCGCCGCGGTCGGCGACGCGAAGGGCTACATCAACGCCTCCACCGCGATGGCCGCCCTGGTCGACGCCCCTCTCACACCGGAGTTGTCGAAGATCGGTCCCGGGGTCGAGGTGGTCATCATCGGCGCCGACCACGACACCTTCTGCCCGAAGAAGGCCGCCGACATCATCCTCGGAGCCGTCGAGCACGCCACCTACGCGGAAATCTCGGGCGCCGGCCACCTGATGCTGGTCGACCAGCCCGAGCAGTCGATCGCACTGCTGCAACGGACGCTCGACCTCTGAACCCCGAACGCGCCTACCACCACTCGAAAGGCCCACAGATGCAAGAACGTCCGACCGCCCTCGTCACCGCCGCCGCCGGTGCCGGTATCGGCGCCGCCATCGCCACCCGTCTCGCCTCCGACGGTTTCGACGTAATCGTCACCGACGTCCACGAACGCCGGTGCCAGGAGCTCGCCGCCAAGCTATCCGCCGACTTCGGCCGCGAGTTCACCCACCATGCCCTCGACGTCACCGACGAAGCCCAGGTCGAAGCTGTCGTGGGCGAGATCGCCGCAACCAAGGGCCGCCTCGACGTCCTGGTCAACAACGCCGGGTGGAGCAAGATCGAGCCGGTCGCGGAGATGTCCTCTGATACCTGGCGGCGCTGCCTCGATGTCGATCTCAACGGCACCTTCTACACCATGCGTCATGCGCTGCCGTTGATGCAGAAGAACAAGTCCGGAGTGATCGTCAACATCAGTTCCATCGCCGCCTACGAGACCAGCACCGAGCACGGTGCCGCCTACTCGGCGGCCAAGGCCGGCGTTCTCGCGCTCACCCGCGTCGCGGCCGCCGAGAACGGCCGGCACGGCGTCCGGGTCAACGCGATCACGCCCGGACTGATCTACAACGACTTCCTGCGCAAGATCTACCCGGACGACTTCTTCTCCGGATACGCCGAGAGCCGTTCTCTCGTGGGACGAGTCGGCCGACCCGAGGATGTCGCCGGCCTGGTGTCTTTTCTGGTCGGACCGGACTCCGGGTATGTCACCGGCGAGGTCTACGGCATCAGCGGAGGCGTGCATCCCCATGGCTGACAATCCTCTGCATCGCCCGATCCGTGAGCTCACCCACGCCTACGCACGCGGCGACCTCAACCCTGTCGACGTCACCGAGGACCTGATCGAGCGCATCGACCGGTTGAACCCGCAGGTGCACGCCTACGTGACCGCACTGCCCGAACTTGCCCGCGCCCAGGCCGCGGACGCTGCCGAACGCTACCGGCGTGGGGACCGCGCACCACTGCTCGGCGTGCCGGTCTCCATCAAGGACGCGTTCCACCTCGCGGACACCGAGACCACGCTCGGTTCGCTCACCCAGCGCGGCCGGATCGCCCGCTCCGATTCCGGGGTCGTCGCCCGACTACGCGCCGCGGGGGCGGTCATGCCCGGCAAGACGAACGTGCCCGAGTTCTGCCAGTCCGCCACCAGCGACAACCTCCTCGGCCCCGACACCGGCAACCCGTGGGACATCGCACGCACACCCGGTGGGTCGAGCGGGGGTGCCGCCGCGTCCGTGGGTGCCGGCCTGGCCACCATCGCGCTCGGCTCGGACGGCGGCGGCTCCATCCGCATCCCGGCGGCGTTCTGCGGACTCGTCGGATTCAAACCGAGCACAGGTATCTGCCCTGATGAGCGCGGCTTCCGCGCCATGACCGACTTCGTCACCGCCGGTCCGCTGGCCTGGACGGTGGACGACGCCCGCATCATGGGCGAGGTCCTCGCCGAACAGACCCTCGTCCGCAGAACCTCGCCGAAACTGCGGATCGCCTACTGCGCCCGCCCCGAAGGGCGCCCCGTCCATCCCGCCGTCGCGGATACGCTGGCCGCCGTGGCGGCGACACTGTCGGACCTCGGTCACGAGGTCGTCGAGTGCACGGTGCCCGTCGACGGCTGGAACGAGATCTTCGGTCCGCTCGTGCTCGACGACGAGTTGCGTGAACGCGGGCACCTGTTGGAGCGACCGGAGCTCCTCACCCCGTACGAGCGGTCCACGCTGCGCGCCGCCACGAAGCTGCGGAGCGCGGACGTAGCCAGTGCGAGGGGGTCTCTGACCGACTTCCGGCTGCGGATCGACGGGTTCCTGCACCGCTTCGACGCGGTGCTCACGCCCACCGTGGCGACCGTCGCCTTCCCCCACGGCGAGCGGCCGAAGAGTATCGACGGTGTCGACGTGGATTGGCTGTGGGGTGCGTTCCCGTTTACCTCGCCGTTCAACGTTGCCGGTACTCCGGCGATCACGTTGCCCGCCGGCACCTCCGATGGCCTGCCGATCGGCGCCCAACTCGTCACCGCCCGGGGACGCGACGCGGACCTGCTCAACCTGGCCGAGTCGCTCGAGGCCGCGCTGGACTTCGATTACACCCCGCTGCGCGACCGCTGGGCCGACCAGCCGACAGCCCCACAGCCGGTACCGGTCCCATGACCGGCGGGCCGCTCGCGCACCACGCGCACGATGATGTCCTCGAGCTCGTACTCGACCGGACGAGTCGTCGAAATGCTCTGTCCCGGGACTTGCTCCGCGAACTTCGGCACGCATTCACCAACCTTCCGGAGGGCATCCGCGCGGTCGTGCTCACCAGCACCGGACCGGTGTTCTCCGCCGGCGCCGATTTCGCGGACCTGACCGGCACCTCTGCCGATCTCGCGTACGACCTGGACCTGGACAATGCGTGCACGGCCATCCGCGACTGCCCGGTGCCGGTCATCGCCGCCGTCGACGGGCCCTGCGTCGGCGCGGGCGTCGAGCTGACCACCTCGTGTGACGCACGGTTCGCCGGCCCGAACACCTGGTTCCGAGTGCCGGCGGTCGAACTCGGTCTGCTCTACAACCCGACGTCGATCCGGCGGCTCCACGCGACCCTGCCCCGCTCCACCGTCACCCGCCTGCTGGTGTTCGCGGAACGGTTCGATGCCGAGGACGCCGTCCGCAGCGGGCTCGCGACCCACCGCACCGACGGCGACCCCCGCGAGCACGCCCTCGCCCTCGCCCACACCCTCGCCCAGGCACCACACGAGGCTCTCGCCGCCACGCGCGCACTGCTCCGCCATCTCGATGACGGGCATTTCGACGAAGCCGAGTGGCAGAGCACCCGAACCCATCTACTCGACAGTCCCGCCCGACACGACGCCGTGGCCGCTGCCTCCGCGCGGCACGGCGTCACCCGCCCCTGAACGACTTCGATCAAGGACACCCATGACGAACACAACGCTCGCCCCCGACCCCTACGATTTCCTCGCCCTCGAACAGCTTCTCAGCGACGAGGAGCGGATGGTGGCGCACACCGTCCGGCAACTGGTCGTCGAGAAGATCAAGCCGAATGTCGGAGAGTGGTTCGAGAACTGCGAGTTCCCGCGTGAGCTCGCCACTGAATTCGGCAAGCTCGGCATGCTCGGCATGCACCTGTCCGGCTACGGCTGCGCCGGTATGAGCGCCGTCGCATACGGATCCGCATGCCTGGAACTCGAAGCCGGCGACAGCGGCGCCCGCAGCTTCGTCTCGGTTCAAGGGTCTCTGGCGATGTTCCCGATCTGGAGGTTCGGATCGGAGGAGCAGAAGCAGGAATGGCTGCCGCGGATGGCCGCCGGGGAGGCCATCGGCTGCTTCGGCCTGACCGAACCCGACTCCGGTAGCGATCCGTCGAGCATGCGCACCACCGCACGCCGTGACGGTGACGACTGGGTGCTGGGCGGCACGAAGATGTGGATCACCAACGGCAGCATCGCCGACGTCGCCGTCATCTGGGCGCAGACCGAGGACGGCATCCGCGGATTCGTCGTCGACACCAAGACTCCCGGCTACCAGGCCCGCACACTCGACCGCAAGATGTCGCTGCGCGCGTCGATCACCGCGGAGATCGTCCTCGACAATATGCGTCTGCCCGGCACCGCAGTGCTGCCCGGCGTGACCGGAATCAAGGGCCCGCTGTCCTGCCTGAACGAAGCACGCTTCGGCATCCTGTTCGGTGCGGTCGGTGCCGCCCGCGACTGCTACGAGACCGCCCTCGAGTACACGTTGAACCGGACCCAGTTCGGCAAACCCCTGGCCGGGTTCCAATTCACCCAGGGCAAGCTCGCCGACATGCTGATCCGCATCAACCGCGCACACCTGCTGGCGCTGCACCTCGGCAAGCTGAAGGACGCCGGCACGCTGGCTCCCGCACAGATCAGCTTCGGCAAGAAGGACAACGTCGCCCAGGCCCTGCACGTGGCCCGCGAGGCTCGCGGAATGCTCGGCGCCAGTGGAATCACGTTGGAATACCCCGTCATCCGGCACATGAACAACCTCGAATCGGTGTACACCTACGAGGGCACCAACGAGGTGCACACACTGGTCCTCGGCCAGGCCGTCACCAACATCGGAGCCTTCCGGTGAGCGCCGTCGCCGCCCTGAAGGGCCACGACCTCGGCCGTCGGGTCGTCTCGTACGACGAATCGGACGCGATCCTGTACGCACTGTGCGTCGGCGCCGGGCCCGACGAACTGTCCCTCGTCTACGAGCGGGACCTGCACGTCCTGCCCACCTTCGCGCTCGGTCTCGGGCTGTGGGCGGTGGAAGACGCGGGTGCCCTCGGCGCCTACGACCGCCTGAAGTCACTGCACGCGGCCCAGCACCTGACCGTCCACGAACCCCTCCCCCGAGCGGGGAAGCTCGAGATGCACGCGCGCGTCGCGCAAGTGTGGGACAAGGGCTCCGCCGCCACGATCGACATCGTCGTCGAGTGCGAACAGGTGACCGCGACGTACTCGATCCACCTGCCGGGTTCGGGAGGGTGGGGTGGTGAACGGGCGCCGTCGCCGGCCCGGGTCGACCTCGACGCTGCGAGCTTCCAGGAACCGTTCTACGTCGAGCCCACTCTCCCCGCCCTGTAC
>NZ_JAAOQS010000039.1:0-68483 GCF_011603105.1 Rhodococcus sp. A14
GTCCTCCCCCGCCCATCCACGCGATCACATCGAACACCCCGTAATACCGAGTCCTCCGGCAGGCCGGCCTCCTCCCGAATCGACGGCAATCGACGGTGCAACGCCCCTCGTCCGCCCGGAGCGCCTTCCGCACTGGGCTCACGTGCACTCGCGCGGTGCGCAGAACCTGACTGACCACCGAATCCCAGATCGCAAACATGCGCTGCCGACCAGTTCGGGCATGTGTTGCAGCGAGGTACGCGTCGCAGTACAGTCCGGGTTATCCGTATATCTGTCTAGCAACCTGTAAATACGTACATCCGGGAGCTTTGGCATATGACCGCACCTAATGAGCCCCAGCCGCGATCGCGCGGAGGTCCGACCATGAGTGAGCTGTATCTCCGCGTGATACGGCGGGTCGGTCACTACCGCTGGTTCTCCCTGTTCATGAAGCACGTCGGCTCACAGGTAGACCGGGCACTGATCCGCGCGAGCCGAGGCCGGCTCTCCATGAGCGGACCGCAGCTGACGACGATGCTGCTAACGACGACAGGCAGAAGAAGCGGCAAAGATCGAACGGTTCCGCTGCACTATGTGCGCGACGGCAAGAATCTCGTCGCTGCTTGCGAGAACTTCGGGCTAGAAGCAGCCTCCAGTTGGCCGAAGAACCTGCTCGCCGACCCAAAGGCACGTATCGAAATCGGTGGCACCGCTGCAAACTATCTGTCGCGACCCGCTACAGAGGATGAGGTCGCGCGCAACATGCCGAGGCTGATCGAGATGTGGCCCGCACATGACAGCCACATGAAGCGGAATGGCGTGCGCCACGTGATTGTCTTCGAGCCGATGGATGCGGGAACTTGAGTTTCCCAGCTCAGTTACGTTGTGCTGTAACAGTAAATGGCCACATCATGCCGAAGCATTTGCATCTTTCTGTGTTCCAAATGATGACGAATATGCGTACAGGCAACCGAACGTTCGCGTATGCGGGATGTAAGCGCTGCCATCGGACAAGGTCGCGATCACCAACCTCGCCCGGCAACGCCTGGGCGCCTGATCATCCGCCCGCACACCAACGAGACCTCACCGCCGGCGACCAGCCCCAAGCACCAGCGACCAGCCCCAAGCACCACCCGAACTCCGCGACGCACTCCACGTCCTCGACCAGCGAATCGATCAAGGTCCGGCTCGCGCCGGACTCCCTCTCTCATCCTCGTCGACCGCTCCCAGGGTTCATTCGGAACGGAGGTCGACGGCGCGTCATTCTCCGCCGTTGGAGGTCGCCGAGACGTCCACCAACGGTCACACCGGACGGATGTCGATGACATTAGTCGCACGCCGGATCCAGACCGTCCGCATCACGGCCCACCCATGTCTCGTCCGCACACCGTCTGATCGAACAACAAGGGGACCTACCATGACCGACACCATCGTCGCCGCCACCGAGGCCGAGGCCGAGGAGCTGGCCGCACCGCTGGACCTGCTGCTGACCGACTGGGTGTTCGGGATCGCCCGCCGGATGCTGCCCCACCGTTCCTGGTTGCGGCTCGGCGCCAGCCTGGCCGGAGCACCGCACTTTCTTCTCGGTCGTGGCCGCGGGCTGGCGGTGGAACTGGCGGACATCACGCGCGGCACCTCCACCCGGGCACCCGCCCGGGCGGACCAACGCTTCGCCGACCCCGCCTGGTCCGGAAACCCGTTACTGCGCCGCATCATCCAGACCTACCTCGCCGTTGCCGAGACCGCGGGCAAACTGCTCGTCGACGCCGACCTCGACTGGAGGGATCGCGAGCGCCTGCAGTTCGTCCTCGACAACGTCGTCGAAGCCGCCGCGCCGAGCAACAACCCGCTGCTCAACCCGCTCGGCTACAAGGCCGTGATCGACACCGGCGGCACCAGCGTCGTGCGCGGGATGAGCAACCTGGTCCGCGACCTGGCCACCGCACCGCGGGTGCCAACCATGGTGGACCCGGACGCGTTCATCGTCGGCGGCACCGTCGCGGCGACACCCGGGTCGGTGATCTTCCAGAACCGGGTAATCGAGATCATCCAATACGCTCCGCGGACCCCGAGGGTGCGCGAGGTGCCGCTGCTGATCGTCCCCCCGGTGATCAACAAGTTCTACATCACCGACATCTCCCCGGGGCGCAGCATGGTCGAGTACTTCCTCGGCCAGGGTCAGCAGGTGTTCACCATCTCCTGGCGCAACCCGAAGGCCCGCCACCGCATCTGGGGATTGGACACCTACGGGCAGGCCATCGTCGACGCCCTGGACGCGGTCGAGAAGATCACCGGCAGTACGCGCACGCACCTGCTGGGGAGCTGCTCGGGCGGGATGTTGGCCGCGATGACCGCCGCACATCTGACCGACATCGGTCAGCGTGACCGCCTCGCGGGCCTGACGTTGGCGGTCACCGTGCTCGACCAGAGCCGGGCCGGATTCGCGGCGGCCGCTCTCGACCCGACCACCGCCAAGGCCGCCATCCAGGTCTCGGCCGCGCGCGGATACCTCGACGGCCGGTCACTGGCCGAGGTGTTCGCCTGGTTGCGCCCGACCGACCTGGTGTGGCGATACTGGGTGAACAACTACATCCAGGGCCGCACGCCGGCACCGTTCGACGTGCTGTTCTGGAATGCCGACACCACCCGCATGACGGCTACCCTCCACAAGGACATGGTGCAGATGGGGCTGAACAACGCGCTGACCACGCCGGGCGCGGTGAGCATGCTCGGCACCCCCGTCGACCTGTCCAAGGTCACCGTGGACTCGTATGTGATCGCCGGCATCGCCGACCACATCAGCCCCTGGCAGGCGTGCTACCGCAGCGCCCGCCTGCTCGGCAGCGAGAGCATCCGGTTCGTCCTCTCCACCAGCGGACACATCGCCGCGATGGTCAACCCGCCCGGCAATCCTCGTGCCTCCTACCGATTGGCGTCACCGAGCACCGCGCACCCCGCCGAGTGGCTCGAGACCGCCGAGAAGAAGCCGGACTCCTGGTGGCCCGACTATGCGGACTGGCTGGGCGAGCGCAGTGGACCGGACAAGACCGCACCGACCATGCTGGGCGCCGTGGATCTCCCGCCGCTGATGCCCGCGCCCGGCTCTTACGTCCGCGAACAATGACCCACCACCTCGCCAGCGAAGGACACCATGACCACATACCTGACGCGCCCGGCCGAGCTGCTTGATCTCGTCGGCGAGCAGCTCGGTACCACCGACTGGTGCCAGATCACCGACGAGCGGGTGAACCTGTTCGCCGACGCCACCGGCGATTACCGGTCGATCCCGTTCCCCCCGCCGCGCACCGCCGCCGCATTCGAGAATGTGGTCGCCTCCGGCTATCTCACCCTCTCACTCCTCCCGCGGCCCCTTGGCGACCTGCTCACCATCGACAGTCCACCGGAGGCCGTCGAATACGGACTCAACGAGGTTCGCTTCCCCACACCCGCCCGCGTGGGGACGAAGGTCCGCTGCACCGGCCGGAAGCTCGCCGTGCAGCGATTCGAGGCCGGGCTCGAGGCCGTTTTCGGCGTCACCTTCGAGTCCGAGGACGCAGTGCGGCCCCTTTGCGTCGCCGAACCAGTGGTCATATACCGATGAACCGCGCGCCGGACCGGTCGGTCGAGTCCCGGATGGTGCGCACCGGTGGCCAGCACCTGCGTGTACGCATCCGGCACGGCACCGGCGTGCCGCTGGTGCTGTGCAACGGGATCGGCGCCAGCCTCGAGGTACTCGACCCGCTGGTCGCACATCTCGGCGCACGCCGTACCGTGATCCGGTTCGACGCCCCAGGCACCGGGGCGTCACCGACTTCTCCTGCGCCCTATGGGATCCCGTACCTTGCATGGGTGACCGGCCGAATGCTCGACACACTCGGCTACGGCCGGGTCGACCTGCTGGGGTACTCATGGGGCGGGGGCCTGGCCCAGCAGTTCGCCTTCCAGAACCCGCGCCGGTGTCGACGATTGGTCTTGGCCGCCACCGCAACCGGCGCCCTGATGGTACCCGCCCGGCCCGCTGTCCTCGCGAAGATGCTCACCCCGCGCCGATTCGTCGACCGCGACTACCTGGCCTCCATCGCCGCGACGATCTACGGCGGCAGCGCCGACTTCGGTAACGCCGCCGTCACCCAGCTCGTCAGCCACCAACTCGCCGCCGGATCCCGCCGCGGCTACCTGCACCAGCTGCTCGCCGGGGCGGTGTGGTCGAGCCTGTTCGCCCTCCCGGCAATCCGTCAACCCACCCTCATCGTCGCCGGCACCGACGACCCGATCATCCCGATCATCAATGCGCACATCATGGCTCGGCTGCTGCCGAACGCCACCCTCGTCTCCCACCCCGGCGGCCACGTCGACCTCCTCACCAACGCCGCCACGCTCGGCCCCGTCATCGAGGATTTCCTACGGAGGGCCCCCTAGGAGTGATGTGACGCCGGCCATGAGAGGGGCGCCACCTTGGACCGACCGCGCGAAAACGTAGCGACTCGCCTGGATCCTCTCTGCGTCAGCGAACTCTGAACCGTTGGACTGAATGGCGTCGACCAGGCCACACCGATGGTCGCCAGGCGATGGCGGCGAAGTGCAGCTATTCCGTGTGCCCGGAGTGTCGGCGATATCCTTGAGAGGACGCCATCGAGAGGTGAGTCCACGGTTGCATTTGCGCTGGTCGTGCCGTCGGGACCAGTGCGCGAAACCATGAGCCGACGGGGTGAGTAGACCGTCCGATGGGTGAAGCTGATCCGCTCGACACTCAGCGGTACCCGCCGCCCCCGGCAGCCGAACTCGGTGGAGCTGGTTTCGGCGATGTCCAGGAGATCGGACGCGGCGGGTTCGGCGTGGTCTACCGCTGCACCCAGGCGGAGCTGGATCGTACGGTCGCGGTGAAGGTGCTCACCGTCGAACTCGACGAGGAGAACCGGGCCCGGTTCTTCCGGGAGCAGCGGGCGATGGGCCGGCTGACCGGGCATCCGAACATCGTCAACATTCTGCAGGTCGGCGCCACCGACAGCGGCCGTCCCTACATCGTCATGCCGTACCACCCGCAGGATTCCCTCGACGTGCGGATCCGCCGCCACGGTCCGCTGCCGGTGGGCGAGGCGCTGCGGCTGGGGGTGAAGATGGCGGGCGCGGTGGAGACGGCACACCGGCTCGGCATCCTGCATCGCGACGTCAAACCGGCGAACATCCTGCTCACCGACTACGGCGAGCCGGAACTGACCGATTTCGGTATCGCGCATGTCACCGGCGGCTTCGAGACGGCGACCGGTGCGGTGACCGGCTCCCCGGCGTATACCGCGCCGGAGGTGCTGGGCGGTGAACCACCGAGTCCGGCCGCCGACATCTACGGCCTCGGTGCGACCCTGTTCAGTGCGCTGACCGGTCATGCCGCGTTCGAACGTCGCAGCGGTGAGCAGGTGGTTGCGCAGTTTTTGCGGATCACCACGCAGGCGGTGCCGGATCTGCGTGAGCACGGGATTCCCGAGGATGTGTCCGCGGTGATCGCCCGGGCGATGTCCCGCGAGCCCGGTCAGCGGCCGGCGACCGCCGCCGACTTCGGAGACGCGTTGCGAGGGCTGCAACGCGACCACGGCTTCCGGGTCGACGAGATGGCACTTCGTGCGGATGCCGATGCGCAGGGAAACCGACGACAACCGACCTCGCGTGGCGGGCGATTGCCGCAGCCTTCCTCCACGCTGGGCGCGACGGGACGTCTTCCCCTGGAGCTGACGAGTTTCGTCGGCCGCCGGCACGAGTTGACCGAGGCGAAGAATCTGTTGGCCGGGTCGAGGCTGGTGACGTTGACGGGGATCGGGGGTGTCGGTAAGACGCGGCTGGCGATGCGGGTGGCGTCGGCTGTGCAGCGCGAGTATGCCGACGGGGTACGACTGGTCGAGTTGGGCGAACTGCGCGACGAGTCGTCACTGGTCGAGGTGGTGGCCGCCGCCGTCGGGGTGCGGAATCACTCGGCGCGGCCGGTGCGGGAGGTCCTGATCGAGTTCCTCGCACCGCGAGAGGTCCTGTTAGTCCTCGACAATTGCGAGCACATGGTGGATGCCGTGGCGGAACTGGCCGAGACCCTGCTACGGGTGTGCCCGGGCCTGCGGATGCTGGCCACCAGCCGTGAGCCCCTGGTCATCGGCGGTGAGGCGGTGCTGCGGGTCCCCCCGCTGACCGTCCCCGATCCCGAGCGGCGGCCCTCGCTGCGGGGGTTGCCCAAATACGATGCGGTGACGTTGTTCGCCGAACGCGCCGCTGCCGCGGTTCCCGGATTCGCGCTCACCGAGGAAAACGCGGCGACCGTGGCGGGAATCTGCCACCAACTCGACGGACTGCCGCTACCGATCGAACTGGCGGCGGCCCGGTTGCGGGCGATGTCACCCGAGCAGATCCTCGGGCGCCTGACCGACCGCTACACTCTGCTGACCCGCGGCAGCCGGGGTGCGCCGACACGGCAACAGACGCTGCGGTTGTGCATCGACTGGAGTTTCGAGTTGTGCACCGCTGAAGAGCAATTGGTGTGGTGTCGCGTGGCGGTCTTCGCGGGAAGCTTCGAACTCGATGCCGCCGAGCGGGTGTGCGGCGAGGGCCTTGGCCCGGACGAGTTGCTCGACACGCTGACGTCCTTGGTGGAGAAGTCGATCCTGATCCGCGAGGAGCACGGGTCGGTAGTGCGGTTCCGGATGCTCGAAACCCTCCGCGAATACGGCTACGAGAAACTCGAGCAGACCGGTGAAGCTGTGGCGTTGCGTCGACGGCACCGGGACTGGTACGAGGCGTTGGCGCTCGCCGCGGAGGCCGAGTGGATCAGTGCCCGCCAACTCGACTGGATCGCCCGGCTGAAACGGGAACACGCGAATCTGCGGGAGGCCCTCGAATTCGGCATCGACGACGATCCCGCCGCCGGCCTGCGCACCGCCGCCGCACTGTACTGGTTCTGGAGCTCCCAAGGCCTCTACAACGAGGGCCGGCGCTGGCTCGACCAACTCCTCGACCGCCACAGCGGCGCAACACCCCTCGACCGGGTCACGGCGCTCTGCTTCGACAGCGTGATGGCCAATAGCCAGGGAGACCTCGAGAAAGGGGCGGCGCTCGTCGCAAAGGCCCGGACTCTCACCGCGCACACGAGCGAACCCGTGCTGCGGGCGTACAGCGACTGCGCCGACGGCATGCTGGCCCTCTACAGCGGCGATCTCGCCCGAGCATGCTCCCACCTCGAATCCGCTCTCGCCGAGTTCAGTAAACAGAGAGATCGCACACTCGAAACCAGCCTCCTGTACCCGTTGGGAACGGCCTACGGACTGTCCGGCCAGACGGACCGGGCGATCGAATGCCACGAACGTGCCCTCGCGATAACGGAACGATACGGCGAGAAGATGTACCGGGCGCACTCTCTGTGGGCCATGGGCATCGACGTGTGGCGACAGGGTGATACCGATCGCGCGGTCCGACTCCTCGAACAATCGCTCGAACTGACCCGGCAAGTGCACACCCCCCGCGTCGCCACAGCCTGCCTCGAGGCGCTGGCCTGGATCACCTGCCAACAGGGCGACGCACTACGGGCCGCAACGCTGATGGGAGCCGCGGACGGGCTGGCGCGATCGGTGGGCAGTGCTGTGGTCATACATACCAATTTGCTTGTCTATCATCAGGACTGCGACCAGGAGGCCCGGAAGGAACTCGGAGACAGAGTTTTTGCGTCGGCCCACAGCAAGGGCCGAAGTCTCGGTTTCGATGCAGCGATCGCCTACGCCCTCCGTGAGCAGCCGGCCGGCTCCTCCACGCCCGACACAGATTCGTCGGTGCGACTGACCAAGAGGGAACACCAAGTCGCCGACCTGATCGCCGAAGGCCTGACCAATCAGGCCATCGCCGACCGACTGGTGATCTCACCGCGCACCGCACAAGGACATGTGGAGCACATCCTGGCCAAACTGGGTTTCACCTCCCGGACCCAGGTCGCGGCCTGGGTCGTGGAGCGGAAACGTCAGTAGAGGCGGCACGCAGATCCACGTGTGAGCCCCGATCTTCACAGGGCGAGGCCGGCACGCTCACGCGCGGTCGCGGCCGCTTCGGCGACGGAGCCGCGATGGATCGGACCGTGGCCGGGCAGAAGGATGTCGGCGTCGAGCTCTCCGATGATGTCCAGTGACTCGGCGGCCGTGCCGTAGTAGTGGTTGAGCCACTGCGGCAGCAACTGGGGACCGGAGATGGGTGAGGTCGGGTGCCCGGTGATCAGGGCGTCCCCGGAGATCACCACACCGTGATCGGGAAGGTGATAAACGGTGTGTCCGGAGGTATGACCGGGCACGAGAACCGGAACGGGGGCACCCGGGCAGGGCAGGGCACCGTTTACGGGCATCGGGGTTGGGGAGTCGATGCCGTACTTGGCGGTGCCACCCAGGCGCATCAGTGTGATCGCCCAGGACAGGACTCCGGGGCGCCAGGTGTTGCTGAGCACGTCCCAGGGGGTCGCGACCTCGTGGCATTCACGCCGGGCGTGAGCTGCCTCGGCGGGGTGTACCAGTACCGGCGCCCCGAAGGTCTCGGCGAGATACTGTGCGCTTCCGATGTGGTCGACATGTGCGTGGGTGATGAGCACGGCCTCGATGCCGTGAGGGTCCCGTCCGATAGCCCGGATCGATTCCTCGACGTCGCCACGCTGTCCCGGGTAGCCGGTGTCGATCACGGTCACTGCGTCGCCTTCGGTGAGCAGCACCCAGTTGACCATCTCGGAGTGCACGAAGAACACGCCGTCGGCGATTTCGGCGGGCTTCATCGCGTGACCACTGTCGGGATGCCGAAGGCGTTTCGCGTGTTCGCTGTGACCTGCGGGCTCAACATCTCGCTGCAGCCCAGCGCGTTGTCGACGAGCGTCCTCTGATCCGATCCTCATGTATCTCCTCCGTTTGCGTTGTCCAGCGGGAAGTGTGCGTGCGTGGTTGACGTCGGCTTCGTCTTCGATCCGGTCGATGATCTGGTCAGTGGTGAGGCGTGTGGGTTGGCGATCTGCGCTGTTCTGCGTCGTACTTCTTCGGTGCAGGCATACCAGCATTCGCCCTTTTGGGTCAGCAGCCTCCACCTCATCCAGGACGGTTCAGGTTTCGTCCGCGGATTGTCGGCGCGTGTGGTCGATAGCTCGCGTGCGCACGCGTTCAGTGCCCGCAGAATCGTTCAAGCGGGCTTCGAGGAACCTGGCAACCACGCCGCACGAATGACTGCCAGGTGGCACCATCCGCAATCCGGGAAGGTCGGTGATCCGCACGGGGAGTGTGTCTGGCGTTCCCGCTGCCATCACAACGACATCGACTCGTTCGAAGCTTGTTTGGTGCCGCATCCCTGCCAGGACCGCGGCCGTAGTCCAGCTGGCAGGGTCCGCGCGAAGGAGAACCACGACCATTCCTGGCCCGCGATACAGTGAGAGGATTTCGTCGATGGATGCGATGATCGCGCGCCCCTCAGACGCGTCGACCAGGAAGACCTTGTTCTCCGGTGCGCAAGCGGAGAACGTATGTTTCATCGATTTGAGGTGATCCCGATCCTCGTCGATCACGAGCGCCAAATGACTGCTGAAGTGGCGATGATCGGGCATCAGCACCTCACCTTGCACTAGAGAATTCGACACTGCTTCCCTCCTATGTTGCTTCCACCACGAGTCATTCGACTCGAGCAGGCTGTCCTCTTCGTCATGCTTGTGTGTGTCCGAAAGGAGCGAATGGCGGCATTCATCGCATGCGGTTTGCGGGAGTAAGTAGGTGTTCGAATGCCTTCTCGCGGTCGTACAGGGTGTCGGGTCTGCAGACAAGACAGTGCTCGATGCGTATGCCCGTGTCGTTCTCGCCCGCGACGGTCGGCCAGTCAGTATGCGCGGGGAAGCTTCAGCGCCTGCGCGGAGATGTAGTTGAGGACCATCTCCTGAGAGAACGGTGCGTTGCGGAGCAGGCGCGCCTCCCGCCACAGCCGCTCCACGTGGTATTCCTTCGCGTAGGCGTAGCCGCCGTGCGTGGACATGGCCCGGTCGCAGACGTCGAAGCCGGCCTCGGCGCCCAGATACTTGGTCGCGGCGGCCTCCTTGCCGCAGTCCTGGTGGTTGTCGTAGAGCTCGGCGGCGTGCATCGCCATCAGCCGAGCCGATTCCAGCCGGATCCAGGAATCCGCGAGCGGGTGGGCGACCGCCTGGTTCTGGCCGATGGGCCGGTCGAAGACCACACGCTCGTTGGCGTATTTCGTCGCCAGCTCCAGTGCTGCCTGCCCGATACCGACCCCTTCCAGTCCCACCACGATGCGCTCGGAGTTCAGCCCGTCGATCAGGTAGCTGAAGCCCCTACCTGCCTCACCGACGACTTCGTCGTCGCGGACCTCGAGGTTCTCGATGAAGAGTTCGTTGGAGTCGATCGCCGACCGGCCCAGCTTCTCGATCTCGCGGACCGTGATCCGGTTCCGGTCGAGGTCGGTGAAGAAGAGCGTCATCCCGTCCAGCGGTCTTTCCTCGTTGCGGGCAGACGTGCGCGCCAGCAGCAGGATCTTGTGGGCGTTCTGTGCGTTGGTGATCCAGACCTTCTGGCCGTTGACCACCCAGCCGCCGGCGACCTTCTCGGCCTTGGTTGTGATGCGCGAGGTGTCCACGCCGGCGGTGGGCTCGGTGACGCCGAACGCCATGAGAATCTCGCCCCGGGCGAGCTTGGGCAGGAACTCCTGCTTCATCTCCTCCGAGCCGTGGCGGATGATCGGTGCGGGTGGGAACAGGTAGAAGTGGACCGCCGAGGCGCCACTCGCGCCGGCACCCGATGCGGCGATCTCCTGCATCATCACCCCGCACTCGGTGAGACCCAACCCGAGGCCGCCGTACTGCTCGGGGATGAGCGCGCCGAGCCATCCGCCCTCGGCAAATGCCCTGAGGAACTCCCACGGATACTGGGCCAGTTTGTCTTTCGCTCGCCAGTAGTCGTAGCCGAACTTGTGAGCCAGCTCTCGGGTTGCCTTGCGGACGACGTCGACGTTGCTCTCGTCAGGATCGCTCACCAGTGCGCTCCTGACGTGTTGAGCAGAGATCGCGGCACCTTGGCGTTGCGGGCGCGCAGCCACTCGCCGAGTGCCTTTGCTTGGGAGTCGAGCCGCAGTGTCGAGGTGGCACCGCTCCCGAGCATCCCCCGGATGAGGAAGTTGACCGCACCGAGCTTGGGCAGTTCATAACGCGAGATGGCCAATTCGCGTGTTTCGGGGAGGAGGCGTCGGAGTTCGTCCACGGTGAGGGTCGACTCGAGCCACTCCCATGCGTCCAGGTCGCGTACCCAGACGCCGAGATTCGCGTCGCCGCCCTTGTCGCCGGAGCGGGCATGCACGATGTCACCGAGTGAGGCGATGACGAGTGGTTCGTCGGTCCAGGGCGCTCGCACCGACGGCGCGGGGAAGAGCTCGACCGGCGGATTCACCTCGACGCCCACCTCGTGTGGAGTGCCGGGTGCGATGATCTCGGTGGTGCCGTCATGGTGGTGGACCATGTGGTCGAGCATTCGCTGGTCGAGCAGTGCGGGCCAGTAGACACCGAACGCGGACCCCGGTTGTGGAGGGCCGAGGGTGTACAACCCTGGGTAGCTGGACAGGGCCAGCTCCACCATCCGCGACGAAAAGGCGCGCCCGGCGGCCTCCTTGGTCCCCTGCACTGCGATCCGGAGCAGCGCGGTGCCCGCATTCTGACTGTCGGGATCGTGCCGAGCCTGACCGATCCGGGTGATCGCGACCGCGTCGAGCCCGTCCGTGGCCTCGATCTCGCGGTGAACGAATCGCTCGACGAGGGCCGCCTTCGCGTCGAGGTCGGTGCCGGTGAGCGCGAGGATCATGCTGTTCTCCCAGCCCCCCACCCCGGTGATCGCGACCTTGGTCGTCGCCGGTGGCGCCGAGCCCCGCACGCCGCGGATCCGGACGCGGTCGTCGCCGAGGCCGGTGAGATCGGCGGTGTCCAACTGGGCGATCACGTCGGGGTTGAGGTAGGCGGGTTCGCCGATCTCGTAAAGCAGTTGGGCTGTGACGGTGTCACGGGTGACGGCGCCGCCGGTGCCCGGGTTCTTGGTGATCACCGAGGAGCCGTCGGCGTCGATTTCGGCGATCGGGAATCCCGGTTGCACGAGGTCGGCGATGGTGCGAAATCCGGAGAAGTTGCCGCCGGTCGCCTGGGGCCCGCATTCGATGACGTGTCCGGCCGCGACGGCGCCGGCGAGCGCGTCGTAGTCGTCGGGGGCCCAATTCCACCACCAGGCGGCGGGACCGACGACCAACGCGGCGTCGGCGACGCGGCCGGTGATGACGATGTCGGCGCCGCGGGCCAGGGCGCGGGCGATGCCGAATCCGCCGAGATACGCGTTCGCCGTCAGTGGGCGGTGCGGCCAGGACGACAGCGGCTCGCCGGTGGTCAGGTGTGGCAGCGAATGGCCGGCCTGCTGCAGCTCGCCGACGCTGCCGAAGATGTCGTCGCCTGCGATGTGAGAGACCTGCAGGTCGTAACCGCGGCCGGCGATCAGGGCTCGGGTTGCGTCGGCCAGCCCGGCGGGGTTGAGGCCGCCGGCGTTCACGACGAGCCGGATCCCGTTCGCGACGAGGTGTTCCAGTGCTGCGTCCAAGTGTTGCAGGAAGGTGGTCGCATAGCCCTTGGTGCTGTCCTTGGCGCGCGCCTTGCCGAGGATCAGCATCGTGACCTCCGCGAGGTAGTCACCGGTGAGGACGTCGATGCCGCCGGCTCGGGCCATGTCGGCCATCGCCGACGCGCGGTCACCGTAGAAGCCGGAGCAATTCCCGACGTGGATCGGACGTTGTCCCGCTGCTGATGTCATGTTGTTGCTCCTGTTGTCTTGTTGACCCACGCCGTCCCCTCGAAGCCCACCTCACCGGAGGGGTGCTGCTCGATGAGCTCGAGGGTCAAGTTGTCGTTTTCGGCCGCCGTCACCCGGGCGGTGTAGGTCAGGTCCGCCGGTGCGTAGACGGGCCTGCGCAGGCGGTAGGCGACCTTCGCGACGTGCCACCCGTGGCCGAGGCCCTCGGTGACGCAACGCAGGGCGAGCGCCGCCCGGAGGTGGGAGTGCAGCACGACACCGTCATGGCCCTCCGCGCGTGCATAGGACTCGTCGAAGTGGATGCGGTGCGGGTTCCAGGTGACCGCGCTGTAGCGGAACAACTGAAAGGGCGTACCCGTGTGCTCGAGCGGGGGCAGCCTGTCTCCGGTCTGGAAGCTGATGGACATTCAGGACTCCTGCAGGGGGTTGCGCAGTACCACGGTGCGCCGGTTCCGGTTGAGGACGGCACCCTCGGCGGACATGAAGGTGTTGATGGTGGTGACGAACACGCAGCTGCCGGCCCGGGTCTGTTTGGGGGTGACCGCCTCGAGGGTGGTCTCGAGCACCAGCTCCGTGCCCGCGATCACGGGGTTGACCAACTCCATTTCTTCACCGGCGCCCATCACACGCAGCCCGAGGTCGCCGTCACCGAGGGGCATGTCCCCGTCGTGCGGGGTTCCGTCGGGCTGGAGCCGGGCCTCGGGGGTGCCGAGACCCCACTCCACGATCGCGGCGAGCATGTTCGGTGGGGCCACGACATCGGCGTACCCGGCCGCGCGTGCGTGCGCCGGGTCGTAGTGTTTCGGATCGGTTGCGCCGATGGTCATCGCGTACCGGCCGATGGTCACCGCGTCGAGCGTGCCGAGGCTTCGTCGCGCGAGAACTTCTCCTGTCCGCGACCGCGTCTGGGCGTAGTACGCCGCCAGAGGAGTGCCGGATTCAAGCAGTGGGGACATGTTGGGGCTCCTCACCGGACAGTTCCGCCAAGATCTCCTCTGTCGACTGCCCCAGCAGCGGGGCGGCGCGCAGTGGTCCTACCGGCGAGTCACTGAGCCTGAGTGGACATCCCGGTACCGGCACCCGACCCCTCGCCGGGTGCTCGACGTACCGGATCATGCCGCGCTCGATCAGGTGCTCGTCCGTGTCGATCTCCCGGATCGACTTGACCGGCGCGCACGGCACACCGGCGGCCTGCAGGTCCCGCACCAGTTCGGCGCGTGTGCGGGTCTTGGTGCACGACGACACCTCGTCGTCGACCGCCTCGATGTTCGCGGCCCTGTCGCTCTCCGCGGCGAACCGGGGGTCGTCGACCAGTTCGGGCCGGCCCAGTGCGGTGGCGACGCCGCGCCAGTGCCGTTCGGAGATGCAGATGATCGCCAGCCATCCGTCGCTCGTCTCGTAGATGTTGTACGGCGCGAGCGCCATGCCCGAGTGCCGATTCCCGTTGCGCTCGGGCAGCTTTCGGTCGGGATTGTTGTGCAGGCCACCGAGGCTGGACGCCAGCATGGGGTAGATGGTGTCGTGCATCGACACCTCGACGAGCTGCCCCCGCCCCGTGCGCTCGCGCTGGAACAGGGCCGCGCTGATCGCCCCGAACAGGTGGATGCCGCCGGAGAAGTCCACGAATGCGGCGCCCGCCTTGGTCGGTGGGCCGTCGGGCATTCCGGTGGCCGCGGCACTGCCGGACATCGCCTGCACGGTGATGTCCATGGCCGACATGTGTGCGTACGGGCCCGTGGACCCGTAGCCTTTGCCGCGGGCCACGATCAGACGCGGATTGTGCTCGAGGAGTTGTTCCGGGCCGAGCTGGAGCCGCTCGATGGTGCCCGGCGCGAAGTTCTCGATGAGCACGTCGGCGGTCTCGACCAGGTCGAGCAGCGCGCGGCGACCCGTGTCGGTCTTCAGGTCGAGCACCACACTGACCTTGTTGGAGTTGAGCATCACGAACTCGTGGGACTCGACCGGCTGGTGTGAGCGGAAGCGCAATTGCTCGCCGCCGGGTGGCTCGATCTTGATGACCTCAGCGCCCAGCTGTGCGAGCAGAAGTCCGCAGTACGGACCGTTGTAGATTTGGCCCAATTCGAGGACCCGGATGCCGTCAAACGCGGACATGATTGTTTGCCTCTCCGATCAGGAGTTGTTGACCGCGGCATCGCCGCAGTGGTGGTCTCGTCGCTGCGCGCGTCGTCACCAGAGCAGCACCTCCCTGCTTCCCTGTGGCGCCCAATAACTCTGGTGCGCAGAAGTTTCCGTGATTTCTGACGATGAAATGCGCTGTTGCGGTCCTACTCGGCACTGCACACAGGCCAGACATCTGGCGGCGAGCAGCACCCGCACGGCCATGTCCGAGGCCGCTGATCCCCCGGGCGCCGGCGACAGCCGAGGTGAGCGCGGCCGGTGTCGCGACGTGTCGCCCGACAAGATCGTGGAGCTGCTCACCTGCGCGACACCGTCTTTCGGCCTTCTTGAACTGCCGTCGGGGGCGGCCCGGGTGGCTCCGCCCGGCGCGGGTGTGATGCCGCGCGCGGGCGGCAACCGTGGAGGTAGGGAGATGTCAGGATTTGATGACGCCGGCGGAGCCGCCATGGATGTAGCCGACCGGTCCGGTGCCCTGAGCCACCGCGACCGTCTCGGTCACGTGCTGAATGGAGGTCGCGTCATTGATCGAATGCAACGTGCCGTCCTGGTTGAATCCGATTTGCGCGCCTTCCATCCACAGCAGCACGACGGTGTCCTCGGTGTTGTCCTCGGGGCAGTAGAACGTGTGGACCGAGCCGCCGGGCTCGTAGAGGTAGGAGCCGGCGACCTGCGGCTGATCCGGGTACTCGGCGTACTTCCAGCAGCCCGAGAACGTCCACACCTCGGCGGTACCGGTGTGGTAGTGGACGGGCAGGAGGCAACCGGGCGCCATGGTGGCCATCAGCACCACCTGCCCCTTCTCGGGGTCCAGGCGCAGCGGCTGAATATGGATCCCCGGGCCCATAGCGTTCTCGAGCAGCGGGATCTCATCGATGTTGACGGTCAGGAGGTCATCCTGCGGCTGAGCGACCAACGGCAGCGGGACGCCGGTCTTGGTGCGGATCATCCCGGGAGAGACTGGTGCGGTCATGGTTCGACTCCTTCATGCGTACGGATTTACGGATGTAGAACCGGATTTCCGGATCGTGTTTGAACACTACTGTGACGTACGCCTCGTCGCAAGAGGTGGAGCCCGACTGTGTGAGGTGTTTGCTAGGGTCACCCGCATGCCTGCTCGCCCGCATCGCACAGTCGACCGCGTGATCGAGATCCTCGAGACCGTGTCTTTGAGCCCGCGCGGGGTGACGTTGGCCGAACTGACAACCGCCCTGGACGCGGCGAAGAGTTCCGTGCAGGAGCTGACCAACGGACTGCTCGCCCGCGGCTATCTCCTCGAGGAGGAGCGCCGGTTCCACCTCGGACCGGGGCCGTTCGTCCTCGCCGCACGCGCGAACAAGCTGGCCGCGCTCTCACTCGATCACCAATTCGTCGCCGAGCTGGGCGAGGTCCTCGGTTGCACCGTCCTCGTCGCAGTACGCGTCGGGGACGCCATCGTCTTCACCGACCTCGCGGGTGAAGAATCACCGAGCCTCACCTTCGTCGCGCGCACCCACGCCCGGCGCCCGTTGTATACGACCGCAGCCGGAAAAACCGTGCTCGCCAACGTCACTGACGAGGAAATGTATCGCCTCCTCGACCTCGCCGCCCCCGAGCAGGCAGGCGAGGTCCGACAATTCCTCGCCGAACTCCCCGAGATTCGGTCCCGCCGACTCGCCTTCAACCGGGGAGTCACGCTCACGGACGCGTTTGCCGTGGCCACACCTCTGCTGGCACCCGACGGCAGTCTGATTGCGGCGATCAGCGCGGCCGTCGACGTGTCAGCGGCAGAGGATCTCGACGATATCGGCGAGAAGCTCAAGAAGGCCGTTGCCAGCCTCGGCCCTCGACACGGGCTCAAACTGCGCTGACAGCCTCAACAGCCAGTCGAGCATCCCGCTTTGAAACTCGGAGCAGCGGATTCGAGCGCTTGTCGCCGGCACCGTCGGTTCATGGTGCCGGATCGGCGGCGAAAACCTGTGCCGGCGTGCGCCAGTCGAGGATCTCGAGACGTGTTCGGTCCGCATATCCTGACGAAGCGGACACGCTATGTGGCGGTTGCGCCTTGGGGTTGATCGTCGGCGTCGGGTAGGGGGCGTCGGCAGATTTCGTGGGCTTCGTCGGCCGAGAGGCCGAACATGCGCAGGAGGTCCTCGGTGACCTGGTCGGTGTCCTCCGCGTCGTCACGTTCGGGGTGGTCGTGCAGCAATTGACCCAGACATAGTGCGGCCCCCGCTGTGATTGTCAGGGCCAGTTCGGGATCGCGCACGGTGAACCGGCCCGCACGGGCAGCTGCCTCGATGTCTCGGCGAGCTCTCGGCGCCAGACCTTTGTCCGAGCTGACCAGACTCGGCCCGTCGCGAAGCAGTACTTTGCTCAGTTCGGGATTCCTGCGATGCAGGCGTCCGGTCAGACGAAAGCTCTGCGCAAAGATCTGGGCAGGGTCGTCCAGATCTGCGGTCAGTTCGTCGAGCACCGCGCCGTGGCGGTCGAGGGCCTCCTCCACTGCCGCATGGAAGAGCTCCTCCTTGGTCTGAAAGTGGTTGTAGAACGACCCCATTCCGACATCTGCGGCCTGGGTGATCTCGAGAATCGGGGCGGTCAGTTTCCCTGCCGCCATGAAGGACTGGGCTGCGCGTACGAGTGCGGCGCGGGTACGCGCCTTGCGCCGTTCCAGGCGGTTCGGTGCGTCGGCGATCTGCTCGGTCATGCCTGCGTGCCCTTCTCCTGATCCGTCTGACCTTGCCCTACACTACCCGCGCGTCATCAATATTGACGAATTCCTCAAACTTGGCAACTACTCCACTCCGCGAGCAGTCGCCACATCGGTCCAGCCTAATGGCCGAGGATCTTGATCCCGACCACGAGAACGCCCACACCGACCAATCCTGTTACGGTGAACAGCTGTTGCCACCAACGTAATTGGGCCATTCGCACGGCGAGTAGAGCAATTACGCCAAGTTCGACGACGAGGATCCACATCGCGATCCACATCGCTGTGGATGTGCTCAGTAGTCCGACGGCGGCTGCGACCAATGCCAGCAGGGGCAAGACCGCGGCCTCCACGATCTGGCCGGAAGCCTGGAGCATCCGCAGCGCTGCCCGTCCGCGCGGAGCACGGTGGTACGCGCCGAGGTGTGCTACCCAGTCGGCCAGCAGGCTCGCTGCCCAGAGCCCGCCGGTTGCCACCGCGACATCGAGGACCCGCGCCCATGGGCTCGTCTCGGGAGCCGTATAGCGGACGAGGACGGCGAGCGTCGCCAAACACGTCATCGCGCCGTACACACGCTCCCGCAGGAGCGCGACGACATGCGCCACGGGAATCTCTTCCCGATTCGTCTCGCTGGCCCCGCCAGTCACTTCAGTCACCACGCGAATCGGTTGGAATCTGTCTTGTCCGAGCAATCGTTGCACCGATCCCATTCCAGCCATTCGTATCCCGTCGACAAACCGTCTGCCCGCAGCGGTCGAGGGCCTCCTCCACTACCGCGTGAAAGAGCTCCTCCTCGGCCCGGAAGTGGTTCGCGCCGTGCGCGGTTCCAGGCGCTTCGGTGGCTCGGGGACCTGCTCGATCATGCCTGCGCGCTCATCTCCTGATCCGCCTGACCTCGCCCCACCCTAGCGCCCGTCATCAATATTGACGAATTCCTCAAATACTCTTGACTGACGATATGGTCGTAAGTGACGATATCGTCATAAATCGAAGGGAGTGGTCAATGAGTGTCCACCATGACCCGCATACCGGTCTGCACAGTGAGCAGGGCGCCCTGGCGGGCGAACACCGGGGGCGGGCCGCCGAGCCGATCATCAAGGTGCATGACCTCGCGTGGCTGGAGTTCGAGAAGCCCGACCTCGAGCGGGCGGAGGCGTTCGCCCATGCCTTCGGTTTTACGACGGCGCTCCGCACCGCACACGAACTGCAGTTGCGCGGTACAGACCCCGGCTCGCCCTGCGTGCTCATCCGCCGAGGCCCGCGGTCGCGGTTCGTCGGTCCAGCCTTCCGGGCAGCCGACTCGACCGACGTGCTGCGATTGGCGGACGCGGTCGGAGGTGCGGTCGTGCCCCTCCCCGAGAGCCTGGGCGGGATCACGGTCGATCTCACAGATCCCAGCGCTTTGGGAGTCCGCGTCGTGTCCGACACGTTCGAGTTGCCGGCGCTGTCCGATCAGGCCCCGCTCCCACTGAATTTCGGACACGACCGCGAGCGGGTGAACGCCCCTCAGCGGCCACCCCGCACGCCGGCCGCCGTGCAACGGCTCGGTCACGTCGTGCTCCAGACGACGACGTACCTCGAAACACTCAACTGGTACCTCGAGCACCTCGGACTGATCGTCAGCGACTTCCTGTACTACCCCGGTCAACGGGCCCGGGGCCCGATCATGAGCTTCATCCGCTGCGACCGGGGCGCCACGCCCACCGACCATCACACGCTCGCGATGGTTCTCGGCCCGGCCAACCGCTATGTGCATTCGGCATATCAGGTCGCCGACCTCGACTGCCTCGCCGCTGGTGGCGAATACCTGCTCGACCGGGGCTACCGCCGGTCCTGGGGCATCGGCCGGCACATTCAGGGCAGCCAAATCTTCGACTACTGGCGAGACCCTGACGGATTCATGGTCGAGCACTTCAGCGACGGCGATCTTTTCGACAGCACACTCGACGCGGGCTGGGCACCGATGACCGCGTCCGGACTGGCCCAGTGGGGGCCGCCCGCCACCAAAGACTTCCTCGGATTGAACCCCGGTCGGGAATCACTCCAGGAATTGCGCGCCATTGTCAACGCGCTGCGCGCCGACAACGAATTCGACCTCCACCGCCTCCGCGGCCTTCTGAAAGTTGCCAGCTCATGACCATCTCCGTCCTCCGCACCGTCGACGCCTGGTGGGTCGTCACACCCACGGGTGCCGCACGGGTAGACACCGAGGCCACCACCACCGCCCAACTGCTCGCCGACCGGCCGGCCGTCGAGGCAGCGGCGTCCAGCGAGGGCACCGTGGCCGTCGAGACTCTCTCGTTGCTCTCCCCGGTCACCGCCCCCTGCCGGGTGGTCGCACAGATGACGAACTTCGCATCGCACGTCGAGGACGCCGGGATGAACCCCGACACCATTCCGTTGACCTTCTTTCGAAAGTCCTCCGGGTCGATCAGCGGCCCCAATGACGACGTGATCCGTCCTGCCCATGTCCGACTGCTGGACTACGAGGTGGAGATCGGGCTCGTCCTCGCCCGCGACATCCCGGTCGGGACGGCGATCACGGCAGACACTCTCGCCGATTACGTTGCCGGGCTGGTCGTCACCAACGACATCTCCGCGCGCGACATTCAGCTTCCGAAAACGCAGTTCTACGAAGGCAAGTCATACCCGACGTTCACCCCGGTCGGCCCCGCCCTCGTCCTGCTGGACGGCGACGAGCTGAAGCGGTTCACCGACCTGCGCCTGCGGCTCTGGGTCAACGGTGAGCCGCGCCAGAACATGACTGTTGCCGATATGATCTACCAGCCGACCGAGACTCTGCAGGCGCTGACCCGGTTCCAACGCCTCGATGCCGGGGACTTACTGCTGACCGGAACACCGGTCGGGACGGCACTGAGCGCGCCACCGAAGCCGATCGCAATCCTCTCCTCCCTGCTGCCGCCGGCAGTCAAATGGAAGCTCTTCTTCGCGGGCCAGGCCAAGAACTCGAACTATTTGCAGGACGGCGACCTCATCGAAGCCACCGTCTTCACGGACGACGGGACCATCGACTTGGGGCGCCAGCGCACGGTGGTGAGGTACGCGCGATGACCACCGACCTGCTGTGGCCGCGTTACGCGGTTCCCACAGATCTGACGACGATCGAGGCCGTGCCGCTGCGCGATCGGGGGCTTCCGGAGTCCACCTATGCGTTGCTCACCCGAGCGGCCCGCATGTGGCCGGATCGCCTCGCGCTCACCGTCCTACCGGACGGTGCACGGTGGCGGGAGCCGGTGCAGCGTAGTTTCTCCGAACTACTCGACGATGTTCATCGTTACGCGAACCTGCTCCATCGTCTGGGCGTACGGCGCCGGGACGCGGTCGCCGTGATGGCGCCCAACTGCGCCGAGTTGATCCCCGCGACTCTCGCCGCACAGCTTGCCGGCATCGCTGCTCCCATCAACGCCGCGCAGTCGCAGCAGCACATCGCTGAATTGCTGCGCCGCTCAGGTGCCCGGGTACTCGTCGCGGCAGGACCGGAACTCGCGCCCGAGACATGGGAGGCCGCGCACCGGATTGCCGTGAGCGGGACGGTGGACGCCGTGCTGGTCTTGCGGCCCACCGGCGCAGCCGGCGCTCCTGCGGACCTGCCCGAGGTCGACGGAGTGCGGATCGGCTATCTCAGTGCGCTGGCGGCCGATATCGATTCCTCCGACTTCGTCGGTGATCCCCCCCGTGGGTTCGACGTGGCCGCACTGTTTCACACCGGTGGTACCACCGGTGTTCCGAAGCTGGCCGCCCACACCCACGACAACGAGGTCGCCGATGCCTGGATGCTGGCCGCGAACTCGTCGTGGGACTCGGACTCCGTCGTTTTCGCCGCCCTGCCGCTGTTCCATGTCAATGCCTTGATGGTCACGCTGCTGGCGCCGCTGTTCAAGGGCCAGGGTGTGGTGTGGGCCGGCCCGCTCGGCTATCGCGACCCGGACTTGTCCAGCGAATTCTGGAAGATCGTCGAGCACTACCGCATCGCGTCGATGAGCGCGGTGCCCACCGTATACGCGGCCCTCGCGCAGCGCCCGGTCGATGCCGACATCAGTAGTCTGCGATTCGCCATGGTGGGAGCATCGCCTCTACCGACCGCGCTCATCGAAAAGTTCCAGGACCACACGAGTGTGCCCCTCCTCGAAGGCTACGGACTGACGGAGGCAACCTGCGCGACTGCACGCAGCTTCACCGACGCGCCACGTCCTGGCTCGGTCGGGGTACGGATGCCCTATCAGCAGGTCAAAGTGGTACGCGTCCGCGAAGACGGCACCTGGGAAGACCTGCCCACCGGAGCGACCGGAGTGCTGGCGATCAGCGGTCCGACGGTGTTCGCCGGTTATGTTTCCGGCCACGACGAACACGGACCCGTTCTCGACGGCATGGGCAAACTGGTCGACGGCTGGCTCGACACCGGCGACCTGGCGCGCGTCGACAGCGACGGTTTCATCTACCTGGTCGGACGCGCGAAGGACGTTATCATCCGGGGCGGGCACAACATCGATCCAGCGGTCATCGAAGACGCTCTTCTGACCCATCCGCAGGTCACCGCAGTCAGCGCGGTGGGACGCCCCGATGCCCATGCCGGCGAAGTGCCCGTTGCCTACGTCACCGTTGTCGCTGACGCCGGTATCACCGCTCACGAGCTACAAGCCTGGGCGGGCGAGCGCGTCCCCGAACGGGCCGCGGCACCCAAGGCGGTCACCATCCTCCCCGCGTTGCCCGTCACGGCGGTAGGCAAGCTCTACAAGCTCGCACTGCGCGCCGACGCGACACGGCGCGAACTCGAGCATGCCCTCGCCGCCGTCGCAGGCATCGACAGCATCCATGCGTCCGTCGAGGACGGTTCGATTCTCGCCACTGTCGAGATCGATGGATCTGTCGGCGAACCGACGGTCAAGGCGATCCTGGACCGATACGCGATCAATTGGAAGGTCACGGTGCGCACATGACCACCGCATCACTAGTTCTGGCACTCTGCCTCGCAGTCTTCTACCTCCTGCTCGGCGTCGGCAAGATAGCGGCGACCTCGCCGATGCGGGAACGAGCAGCCCACGTCGGTATGCCCGTCAGCACGTATCGGGGTATCGGTGCGCTCGAGGTCGCCGGTGCCGTCGGTCTCGTGATCGGCGGACTCGTGCCGGCGCTCGGCGCCGCAGCCGGCATCGGGCTGCTGCTCCTGATGGTGGGCGCCGTCGTCACACACGTACGGAACGGTGACGGATTGCGAGAGATGGCGCCCGCCATCGTCGTCGGCGTAGCTATCGTGGCCTACCTCGTAGTCCTGTTCGGATCGATCCGATGAGCGAACGGGTCGTCCCGGTCGTCATCGTCGGTGCCGGGCCTACCGGACTGACCGCCGCCACGCTGCTGGCCCAGTACGGTGTCGAGTGCCTGATACTCGAGCGCTGGGAGGGCGTCTATGCGCAGCCGCGGGCGGTCCACCTCGACGGTGAGATCCACCGGATCGTGGCGCACCTCGGGATCGCCGAAGAGTTCGCGACGATCTCCCGGCCGTGCCTCGGGTTGCGGCTTCTCGACCGGAACATGCGCGTTCTCACCGAGTTTCACCGAGACCCTGGCCCGGGCGTACACGGCTACCCCGAGGCCAATATGTTCGACCAGCCGCAGTTCGAGGAGATCCTGCGCGCCAACCTGAAACGGCACCCGAAGGCCTCCCTGCGCGGCAACGTAGCGGTCACCGGGCTGACCGACGACACGCCCGGCACCATTCGCGTCGACTTCACCGACCGAAGCACCGGTATGCAGGAATCGGTGCAGGCCAGATATGTCCTCGGCTGCGACGGCGCCAACAGTCTGGTCAGAGACCAGATTCAGGCAACGATGCGGGACCTGAAGTTCGACCAACGCTGGCTGGTTGTCGACGTCGCGACCACCGCCGACCTCAGCGAGTGGGAGGGCGCCCACCAGGTGTGCGACCCCGTGCGCGCGGCAACATACATGCGGATCGGACACACGCGCTACCGCTGGGAGTTCCGGCTCGAACCCGGCGAGACCGCCGACGACTATCGCGACATGGCTCGACTGCAACCCCTCATCTCGCCGTGGACACGGAAAACACCGGTCGACGACCTGACGCTTGTCCGCGTGGCCGAGTACACCTTTCGAGCCCAAATCGCGGACCGATGGCGCGACCGGCGCGTGTTCCTTCTCGGCGACGCCGCCCATCTCACACCGCCGTTCATCGGACAGGGGATGGGGGCTGGGATCCGCGACGCGATGAACCTCGCATGGAAACTTGCCGGCGTCCTCACCGGGGATCTGCCGGACAGCGCACTCGACACCTACGAGATCGAACGCAAACCCCACGCGCTCGCACTGATCCGGCGCGCCAAGCTCGTCGGGATGGCCATGACCGAAGGCGGCGAACTCGGTAACCTCATCCGTCGCATCGTCCTACCGCTGCTGCACCGTATCCCGGGCCTCGGCGACAAGATCATGGACGGCGAGACCCCGGCCCTTCACCGCTCCACGCTGATAGAACGACCTCGACTACGCAGAAGCCGAGCGGGCCGCCTGATCCCGAATCCGGACCTCGGCCAGGGTCGCCGATTCGCCGAGGTCGTCGCAGGCCGGTTCGCGGTTGTCACCTCCCTCTCCCCGACCCCGACACAACGCACCGACATCGAACAACGCGGCGGCACAGTCCTGCTGGCTCGACCCGGCACCGATCTGCACCACTGGCTACACCGCGCCCGCGCCCGCGCCGCCGTCATCCGGCCCGACGGCACCGTCCTGAGTAGCGGCAACGACCTGTCTGCCGTCTGCACCACCCTCCCCCGCTTCCCCACCGACCACGTGCCGACGTTCCTCACCCAGTGACCCGCCCCGGCGGGCGCGAGCACGCGATATTCGCTCGTCCGGCGCACCATTCGACATCGAAAATCGCTGCGTACCAGTCGAAGTGATTCGCGTCATAAAATACCCGCCCGTAACCTACGGGACCGTAACTTACGGTACCGTAGGTGCATGGCGATATCGGACATCAAGGAGTACGCACACCTGACGGACGCCGACGTCGAGGCCATCGGCCGCGACCTGGATGCGATCCGACGGGACATCGAGGAATCCCGCGGGGCACGCGACGCCCTGTACCTCCGCAACACCATCCGGCTGCAACGCGGACTGGAACTCGGCGGCCGGGCGGTGCTCTTCGGCTCCCGCAAGCGTTCGCTGTGGGTGCTGGGCACCGGGATGCTCTCGTTGTCGAAGATCATCGAGAACATGGAGCTCGGGCACAACGTGATGCACGGGCAGTGGGACTGGATGAACGACCCCGAAGTGCACTCCGTGAACTGGGAATGGGACAACGCCGATCCGTCGGCGCACTGGAAGATCACCCACAACTACGCGCACCACAAATACACCAACGTCCTCGGGATGGACGACGACGTGGGATTCGGCCTGCTCCGCGTCACCCGTGACCAGCGCTGGAAGCCGTTCTACCTCGGCAACCTCGCCTACAATGCGATCCTCGCGGCGCTGTTCCAGTACGGCCTCGCCATCCAACTGCTCGAGCTCGGCAAAGTGACCCGGGGCCGGGACGACCGTGAACTCACCAGGAAGCGCGGCAAGGAAGTGCTCGCCAAGCTCGGCAGGCAGACCCTCAAGGACTACGTCGTATACCCGGCACTGACGGGCAAGGCATGGAAGTCCACGGCCAAGGCGAACGCGACCGCCAACCTCGTCCGCAACCTGTGGACCAACGCCGTGATCTTCTGCGGTCACTTCCCGGACGGCGCCGAGAAATTCACCAAGACGGACGTCGACAACGAGACGCACGCCCAGTGGTACCTGCGGCAGATGCTCGGCTCCGCGAACATCTCGGGCGGCCCCGTCATGGACTTCATGACCGGCAACTTGAGCTATCAGATCGAGCACCACGTCTTCCCGGACCTGCCGTCCAACCGCTACCACGAGATCTCGATCCGCGTGAAGCAGCTGTGCGAGAAGTACGACCTGCCGTACACGACCGGCCCGCTCGCAGTGCAGTACTGGAAGTCGTGGCGCACCATCGCGAAGCTCTCGCTTCCCGACAAGTACCTCACGGACACCCGCGACGCAGCACCCGAAACCGCGTCCGAAGCCGGGTTCGGCGGTCCCCCCGCCACCGATCCACTCACCGGCCGCCGGATCGGCCTGGCGACGACGATCGAGAAGAAGCGCAAACGCGGTGTCGTCCGCCGAATCCTCGGAATGCGCTGACCAACTCCGGGGGCAATGTGCTGCATCCCGACTCATCGAACACCTGCCACTGAGTACTGACATAGAACACGTGTCAGATCTATCCCCCGCGACACCTCCCGCTGTAGCATTCGGGGATGAGTCGAGTAGGTAGCTACAGTGACGATGACGTGGCCGGTTGGCTGTCGATCTCACCCGAGCTGGGTGGTGCACTCGGGGCATTCACGGACGCCGTGTACAACCGGAACCGGTTACCGTTACGGGTCCGGGAGATCGCGCGAATGGCCGTCGCGGAGGCGAACGAGTGTGCCGTGTGCCTCGGCACCCGCGACAGGAGTGGCGCCGATGCGGGGATCGACGAGCACTTCTACGATCACGTTCTCGAGTGGGAGTCGTGGCCGGGGTACAGCGCCGAGGAGCGGACGGCGGCCGAGTTCGCCCACCGGTTCGCCACCGATCACACCGCGCTCCGCGACGACGAGGACTTCTGGGCGCGGTGTCACGAGCATTTCTCCGACGAGATCCTGACCGACCTGGCGCTGTCGTGCGCGTTGTGGCTGGGGACGGGCCGGGTGCTGCGGGTGCTCGACATCGGTCAGACGTGCAAGCTCACGCTCTGAGCGCTCCGATTCTCATTCCCACTCCCGTTGTGGGAGGACGTCCTCCATGAACCTGCGCAGCGCGGGGTTCCGGTTGTCCGAACGCCAGGCGGCGTTCATCTGGACGGGCCGGTCGCGGACGGCGGAGACGGGGCGGAACACGACCCCTTCCGGGTGCATCGTCTGCGCGGATTCGGGGACGAGGGCCATGCCCAGCCCGGACCGGACGAGCACCAGCATGGTGTGCACCTGCGTGACGTACTGGACGTAGCGCGGGGAGGCACCGACGATCGTGAACGTGCTGATGAGCAGTTCGTGGAAGTACCGGGCATCGACGGGCGAATACATGACGACGGGCTGATCGTCGAAATCCTCCACCGCCAGCTGCTCGGCGTCGGCGAGGGGGTGACCGGCCGGCAGCGCGGCGACGAGCCGCTCGTGATGGATGGGGCGCGTGTCGATGCCGGGGCGGGTGAGGATGGGGCGGATCAGCCCGAGGTCCAGTTCACCACTGATCAACGATTCGATCTGCACGGAGGTGACCATCTCCCGCAGAACGACTTTCACATCCGGCAGTCGGTCGCGGGCCGCCTCGAGCAACCTCGGCAGCACCGCGTGCGCGGACGCGCCGGTGAACCCGACGACGACGGTGCCGAGGTCGCCGGCCGGCACGCGCCGCACCGTCAGGGCGGCACTCTCCGACAGACTCAGGATGCGCCGGGCGTCGGGCAGGAACGCCGTACCGGCGGCGGTGAGGGTGACGGATCGGCTGGTGCGGTCGATCAACTGCACGCCGAGTTCGCTTTCGAGCTGCTGGATCTGACGGCTCAGCGGCGGCTGCGTCATGTGCAGGCGCTCCGCGGCGCGACCGAAATGCAGTTCCTCCGCGACGGCGATGAAACACGACAGCCGCGCGAGGGAGAACATTCGATCCACTCCTTTGCCTCGGGGTGGACTCAATGTATCCCACCCGGAAGGCGCCGACCGAGACCGCGGTCGGCGCCTTTCGTGAGACAGCTACCAGCGAGGACAGGTGTTCTCGAACGTCGGGTCCACCGACTTCATGTACCCGGTGTCGTCGCGGTCCCGCACCCCGCAGTCCAGGTACTGCTGGTGCAGGGCGGCGAGGGCGTCCTCGTCGATCTCGACACCGAGCCCCGGCGTCGTCGGCACCGGGACCGCGCCGTCGACGAACTTCAGCACACCGGGCTTGACGACGTCCTCGGTCTTCCACGGCCAGTGCGTGTCACACGCGTACGTGAGGTTCGGTGTGGCGCCGGCGAGATGCACCATCGCGGCCAGGCTGATGCCCAGGTGCGAGTTGGAGTGCATCGACAGGCCCAGGCCGAAGTTGTCGCAGATACCGGCGAGCAGCCGCGACCGCTGCAGGCCACCCCAGTAGTGGTGATCCGACAGCACCACCTGGACGGAATCCTTCCGCACGGCAGGCTCGAGCTGATCGAACGCGACGACGCACATGTTCGTGGCCAGCGGCATCTTCGCCTCACGTGCGACCTCGGCCATGCCGTCGAGGCCCGGCGTCGGGTCCTCGAGGTATTCGACGATGCCGTCGAGTTCCGACGCAACCCTGATCGCCGTGTCGACGGTCCACGCGGCGTTCGGGTCGAGACGCAGCGGCAGGTCGGGGAACGCGGCGCGCAGCGCCTTGATGCCGGCGATCTCCTCGTCCGGCGAGAACACGCCGCCCTTGACCTTGATGGCCTCGAAGCCGTACTCGCCGATCATCTTCTGCGCCTGACGGACCAGACCGTCGGGGTCGATCGCCTCGCCCCATTCGTCGGGTTGGGCGCCGGGGTGCCCGGCCCACTTGTAGAACAGGTAGGCGCTGAACGGGACGGCATCGCGTACCTTGCCGCCGAGCAGATCGGAGACCGGCCGGCCGAGGGCCTTGCCCTGCACGTCGAGGCACGCCACCTCGAACGGGGAGAACACGCGGTCGGTGGTACTGGCCGTGGTGATCATGCCCGCGACCCCGTCACCGCCCGTGACGGTCAGGGTGGCAATCTTCTCGTCGATCGCCGCGCGGATCGCGTTGAGCGCGAACACGTCCAGACCGACGATCGCTTCGGCGGCCGCCTCGAGCCGGATGAGGTGGGCGGTGTCGGCGTACGTTTCACCGAGGCCGACGAGCCCGCCGTCCGTGTCGAGCTGAATGATCGCACGCAGCGCATAGGGCTGGTGCACTCCGACGGTGTTGAGGAGCGGCGGGTCGACGAACGCGACGGGCGTGATCCGTGCGCCGGTGATTCGGATGGGTGCGGCAGTCATCAGACCGCCGCCTGCACGGCGAGTGCGTCGGCGAGAACGGCGCGCCCGGCTGCGGTGATCTGCGCGAGTTCCCGCAGGTGGGCCTCGCTCGTCGGGACGAGCGGCGGCCGCACCGACCCGGCGTCGATACCTTCCATCGCGACCCCCGACTTGATCAGCGACACCGCGTATCCGGGCACCTGGTCACGCAAGCGCACCAAGGGGTGGAAGAAGTCGCGGAGCAGCGCGTCGGTGAGTTCCTCGTTGCCGGATTCGAGCGCCTCGTAGAACCCGAGAGCGAGTTCGGGCGCGAACGCGAACGTCGCGGACGAGTACAGCGTGACACCGATCGCGCGGTACGCCTGCTGGGTGACCTCGGCGGTGGGCATGCCGTTGAAGAACAGGAACGGCTTGCCGGAGGGGGCGAGCGCGTCCTTCACCGCACGGACGATGCGGCCTACCTTGTCGAGATCACCGGTGCCGTCCTTGAACCCGACCACGGTCGGGAACTGCGCCACCTCCACGGCGGCCGCCTCGTCGAACCGGGCGTTGCCGCGGTTGTAGACGACGAGCGGGAGGTCGGTGGTGTCGGCGACCGCGCGGGTGTACTCCACCAGCCCGGCCTGCGGCATCGTCACCAGGTACGGCGGGAGCAGCAGGATGCCGTCGGCGCCGTTGGCCTTCGCGCTGGCGGCGAACTCCTTGGCCTGCTGCACCGAGCCGCCGGCCCCGGCGAACACGGGGACGCGTCCGGCGACGACCTCGGTGGCCTTGGCGACGATCTTGCCGAACTCCTCCAGCCCGAGGGCGTGGAATTCTCCGGTGCCGCAGGCGATGAAGACGCCTCCGGGGCCCGCGTCGACACCCTTGGCGACGTGCTCGGCGAGCCGGTCGTAGTCGACGTCGCCGGATGCGGTGAACGGGGTGACGGGGAAGAACAGGACGCCGTCGAGCATGGGGAACTCCTTCACGAAGGGAAAATCAGGCTTGGGTGAGTCGGCCGTCGATGCGACGCCACAACTGGTCGGGGTTGCCGTCGGCGATGGCGGCGGGGAGCAGCGAGCTCGGAACATCCTGGTAGGCAACGGGACGCAGGAACCGTTCGATCGCCAGCGAGCCGACGGACGTGGTGCGCGAGTCGGATGTCGCGGGGTGTGGGCCACCGTGCACCATCGCGTGGCCGACCTCGACCCCGGTGGGCCAGCCGTTGAACAGGATTCGTCCGGCCTTGAGTTCGAGGACGGGCAGCAGTCGTCCGGCCTCGTCGAGATCGGCGTCGTCGACGTGGACGGTCGCGGTCAGCTGGCCTTCCAGTTTCGCTGCCACGGCACGCACCTGCTCGGCGTCGCGGCACTTGACGATCAGGCTGGACGAGCCGAATACCTCCTGCTGCAACACCTCCGAGCCCAGGAACGTGTCGGCGTCGGTGCTGAACAGCGCGGCCCGGCCGGTGTTCGGCGCGTCGGATTCGGTGCCGCGCGCCTCCACGGTGGCCTCGCCGGTGAGCGCGGTGACGCCGTCCGCGTAGCAGCCGGCGATGTTCGGGGTGAGCATCGGGGTGGGGGTGCTCCCGGCGACGGCGGCGCTCGCGGACTCGACGAACGAGGTGAGGCCGGGACCGTCGACGGCGATGACGAGTCCGGGGTTGGTGCAGAACTGTCCGGATCCGAGCGTCAGGGATGCGACGAATGCGCGCCCGAGGTCGGCGGCGCGCGTGGTGAGCGCGTTCTCGAGCACGAACACCGGGTTGATCGAACTCATCTCCGCGTACACCGGGATGGGTTCCGGACGTGCGGCGGCAGCGGCGACCAGAGCGGTTCCACCGGAACGTGATCCGGTGAATCCGACGGCCTTGATGCGCGGGTCGGTGACGAGTGCGGTGCCGAGCCCGCGGCCCGAGCCGAACAGCAGGGAGAACGTGCCCGCGGGCATGCCGGTGCTCGCGACGGCGTCGGCGATGGCACGGCCGACGAGTTCGGAGGTGCCGGGGTGCGCGTCGTGAGCCTTCACGACGACGGGGCAGCCCGCCGCCAGCGCGGACGCGGTGTCGCCGCCGGCGACGGAGAAGGCGAGGGGGAAGTTGCTCGCGCCGAACACCGCGACGGGTCCGAGCGGCACCTTCCGCTGCCGGATGTCGGCACGGGGCAGGGGCGTCCGGTCGGGCATCGCGGGATCGATGCGGGCGCCGTTCCAGCCGCCGTCACGCAGGACGCCGGCGAACAGCCGCAGCTGTCCGGACGTGCGGCCCATCTCACCGGTGATGCGGCCCTGGGGAAGTCCGGATTCGGCGCACGCCCGGGCGATGAGCGTCTCGCCGAGGGCCTCGATGTTGTCGGCGATCGCCTCGAGGAACTGGGCGCGCTTCTCGCTGCTCGTGGCGCGGAACGGCGCGAACGCGTCGGCGGCGGCGGCGCAGGCGGCGTCGACGTCCCGTTCGTCACCGTGCGCGAAGCCGGGTTCCAGCCGGCCGTCGGTGGTGGGGTCGATGCCGTGGATCGTCGTGCCGGAACCCTGAACGGGCTTCCCTGCGATGATCATCTGTCCGGTCACGTCGGTCCGGTTCACCGTTGCTGTCATGATTCAAGTCCTCGAGTTCTCGTCTGCGTTTCGTATGTGCCGGGGAGAGGTCACTTGGCTGCCACGGTGGGCTCGTCGGAGCCCACCTCTGCCAGGTCGGCGACGTCGTCGATGTCTTCCTTGTCTCGCCGGAAGTAGGTCACCGCCGCGGCGGCGGCCAGGGCGAAGAGCGACAACACGACCAGGCCCATCGTCACCGTGCCGGTCTGCTCCTTGATCACTCCGAAGCCGAACGGGGCGACGAAGCCACCCAGGTTGCCCAGCGAGTTGATGATCGCGATCGCCGGCGCCAGCACCATCGGGTGGAGCGTGCGCTGCGGAATCGACCAGAAGAGCGGGCTCGCGCTCTTGAATCCCATCGTCGCGACGCACAGCAGCGGAAGCGCCAGCCAGGGCGTGACGAACGCGGCGGCCATCGTGCCGATACCGCCGATGAGCAGCGCGGCGACGAGGTAGGGCTTGTGCCGTCCGGTGCGGTCGGCGGAGCGGTTGGAGAAGTACATCGCGAAGATCGCGCAGATCCACGGCAGCGAGGAGAGCAGTCCGACGGTGACGTCGGTGGTGCCCGGGATGCGGCGGATGATCGACGGCAACCAGAACGTGTTGGCGTAGATCGCCATGGTGATCGCGAAGAAGATGCCGCAGCACACCAGGATCCGCGGCTGCAGGAGCAGCTTCCAGCGCGAGCCCGACTCGCCACGCTTCGCGGACGCCTCACTGCGCAGCACGTCTTCCTCGGCGATGACAGCCTGCAGGTCGTGCTTTTCCGCGCCGGTGAGCCACTTCGCGTCGTCGATCTTCGAGTCGAGCAGGCGGTAGGCGAAGCAACCGACGACCACCGACAGCAGTCCCTCCAGCGCGAACATCCACTGCCAGCCGTGATGCCCGCCGAGTCCGTCGAGGGACAGCAGCGGTCCGGACAGCGGTCCCGAGATGGCGGCCGCGATGGAGGACCCGGCGATGAACAGTGCCGTGGCGCGGCTGCGGTGGTTGTTCGGCAGCCAGCGGGTGAAGTAGAAGATGATGGCCGGGAAGAAGCCGGCCTCCGCGACACCGAGGAGGAACCGCAGGGCGTAGAACATCTCCGGGCCGTTGACGAACGCCATCGCCGCGGACACCAGGCCCCACGAGATCATGATGCGGGTGAGCCACACCTTGGCGCCGAACTTCTCCATGAGCACGTTCGACGGGAGTTCGAAGATCGCGTAGGCGATGAAGAAGACACCCGCACCGAATCCATACGCCGCAGCGCCGATGCCCACGTCCGCCTCGAGATGCGTCTGCGCGTAACCGATGTTGGACCTGTTGAGCTGGTTGCAGATGAGCATGACGATGAACAGCGGGACGACGCGACGGAAGATCTTGGAGACCGCGCTGTCGACTGCCGGGGAAACGGCGAGGGGGAGGGTCATCGGTGACTCCTCTCTGTGCTGGCGCTGGTGGTGCGGGGAACGTTGGAGGACTCCGATCACGCCCGGCTACCAGGCGTGACCTGAGTCATAGGAATCACGCTAGAGGCATGTTCGATACATGTCCAAGTCAAAGATTCTCGTTATCGATGCCGAAGTTGAATCGACGTGGTTCCTGCTAGTTTCCTACCGTGAGCGCCGACGCAGTCACCTTCGAGTTCGTCCGCACGACCCGCGAATTCTTCCCTCAACTGCAACGATGGCTCCGCGAACCACACGTCGCGCGGTTCTGGAACCACGACACCGCAGACGCCGACATCGAGCGCGACTTCGGCGGCAGCATCGACGGCACCGAGCCCTGCGAGGACTTCCTCGTCCTGCGAGACGGCCTGCCGTTCGGGTTCATCCAGCGGTACCGGATCGCCGACTATCCCGAGGACCTCGCGCTCCTCGCCGCCCTCGTCGAGATCCCACCGGGAAGCATCTCCATCGACTACTACGTAGGCGGCCCGCAGCACACCGGCCAGGGGCTGGGAACCGCGATGATCAGCGCGTTCGTCGCCAAGTGCCGGGCCGACCTACCCGACGCCACCGCGATCGTCGTCCCCGTCGTCGTCCCCAACCGGGCGTCGTGGCGCGCGCTCGAGAAAGCCGGCTTCCGCCGCGTCGGCGAGGGCTACCTCCCACCGGACAACCCGATCGACGACGGCGCCCACTACATCAGCAGGCTCGATCTGGACGAGGGCCGGCCGATTCACCCGGTGTCGCCCGCACGCTGAGCGCGCCAGCGACTCGGGCTGCACCCGAACCGCCCACTGAACCAGCGGGAGAAGTTGCTCGGCGCCGAGAACGCCAGCACGTCCGCGATCTCGGTGAGACTCAGGCGGGGATTCGCGACCATCCGTTCGGCGAGTTCGACGCGGGTCGCGTCGAGGACGGTCGAGAACGTCTCCCCGCTCTCGGCGAGGCGGCGATGCACCGTTCGCCGGTCGACCCCCAGACTGCGAGCCACTTGCTCGACGGAACAGCGGCCCGTCGGCAACAGTAGTTCGATCAGCTCGCGGACCCGGCTCACGATCGTCACGTCGTCCGACGGCTCCCACGAGTCGAGGAGTTGCTGGGTGTAGCGACGGAGCAGTGGATCGGACATCTTGTTCGGCTCAGCCAGGTCGCCGGCGTCGATGACGATGCCCGCGAACTCGTGGTCGAAGTTCACCACCGGCCCGAACAGACGCCGGTGGGTAGCCGTGTCCGCGGGAGCCGGATGAGGGAAGCAGACGGCGAGCGGTTTCCAGCCGCCCCCGAGGAAGCCGCGCAGCAGCCGGTGCAGCACTCCGACCGCCAGTTCCACCGACTGCCGCGTCTCGGTTGCCTCTCCCACGTCCAGTTCGACGCGCAAGGTCGCGAGACCGTTCGACTCGGACATCCGCGTCTGCAACGCCTCGTTGTACGTGTGCGTGTACCGCGTGAGCACGCGCAGGGCGCTGCGGACGTCGGGTTCCTCGCGCACGACGAGGCTGAGAGGGCCGAGGTTGGAGAACTGCCGGCGCTCGGCGAGGCGCACCCCGAAGTCTTCGTGCCCGGACGCCTCCACCGACTGCTCGAGGAGGTGCGCGATCGCCGCGGCCGGGATCCATCGGTCCTGCAGTGCGAGGCCGGACGGATCGAGACCGACGGACCTCATCAACGGCACCGGATCGACACCGAGCGACCGGCACAGCTCGAGGTATCCGTTCAGCGACGCGTAGCGCGCAAGGGGTTTCATGCCACCTCCAATGCCCTGTCCCAGAATGATAGGCCGTCTGTCCCGTCAGGATAAGCAATCGACCGGATGCGCCCGTACTGTTAGGTGCATCACAGAAGCGGTCGGAGAGGTGATCCGCCACACCGGGTCACCCCCGCCCCGCCCGACCGCGACCGGTCCGGCGGCACCGCACCGATCATCACATCGAAGAGGAGAAATACTGTGGCACAGGCTGTTCGGTTCTACGAGCACGGCGCTCCAGAAGTCATGAAGTGGGAGAACGTCGAGGTCGGGGAGCCCGGTCCCCACGGGGTCCGGATCCGGCACGAGGCCGTCGGACTGAACTTCGCCGACACCTACTTCCGCACCGGCCTGTACCCGGCCGAGTTGCCCGCGGGGATGGGAGTGGAGGCGGCCGGTGTCGTCGAGGAAGTCGGCTCCGGCGTGACCCACGTGCAGGTCGGTGACCGCGTCACCTACACGGGCAGCCCCCTCGGCGCCTACAGCACCGAACGCGTGATGCCGGCCGCACCGCTGATCCCGCTGCCCGAAGCGATCCGCTTCGACACCGCGGCCGCGATGACGATGCGCGGTCTGACCACGGCCTACCTGCTGCGGCGCATCCACCCGCTGAAGGCGGGCGACACCGTGCTCCTGCACGCGGCGGCCGGCGGCGTCGGCCTGATCTTCACGCAGTGGGCAAAGTTGCTGGGCATCAACGTGATCGGCACCGTGTCCACCGACGAGAAGGCCGCGATCGCCCGCGCCCACGGGTGTGAGCACGTGATCGTCTACACCCGGGAGAACGTCGCCGAGCGGGTTCGGGAAATCACCGACGGTGCCGGCGTCCCCGTCGTGTACGACAGCATCGGCGAGTCCACCTTCCAGACCTCGCTCGACTGCCTCGCCCGGCGCGGACTGCTGGTGTGCTTCGGAACCGCCTCCGGACCGATTCCTCCGATCAACGCGATGCAGTTGGCCGTCAAGGGTTCGCTGTTCGTCACCCGACCCGCGCTCGCCGACTACATCGCCGACCCGGCGGAGCGCGCCGAACTCGCCGGTGAACTCTTCGGGCACGTCGAGGCCGGCCGGATCCGGATCGAGATCAACCAGAGCTACGGGCTCGAGGACGCCGTCCAGGCGCACCACGATCTCGAATCCGGCCGCAGCATCGGCTCCTCCGTGTTCCGACTCTGACAGCGCGCCACCACATTCACCCCGACGGAGACACCACCATGACCGACACCGCGCAACTGACCTACTCGCCCGAACCGCACACGATCCTCTCCCCTTCCGGATCCTTCCGATTCGCACCGCTCACCTGCTCGATCGGCGCCGAACTGTTCGACGTGAACCTCGGTGACGCCGCCCGCGACGACGCCCTGTTCGCCGAACTGCGGGAACTGCTGCTCGAGTACAAGGTTTTGTTCCTCCGCGACCAGGACATGTCCCGCGCCGAGCACGTGGCGCTGGCCGAACGGTTCGGCCCGCTCGAGGACCACCCCGCCGTGGGGAGCGACCCCGACCACCCGGGGCTGGTGCAAATCTACAAGGACCTCGACAGCCCGGCCGAGCACTACGAGAACGCCTTTCACTGCGACGCCACCTGGCGGGAGAACCCGCCCATGGGCTGCGTGCTCCGCTGCGTGGAGACGCCCCCGATCGGCGGAGACACCATCTGGGTGAACATGGCCCTGGCGTACGAGAAGCTTCCCGAGCAGGTCAAGAAGCAGATCGACGGACTCCGCGCCCGGCACAGCATCGAGGCGTCGTTCGGTGCCGCGCAGCCGCCGGAACAGCGGCAGGCGCTGCACGAGAGGTTCCCCGACGCCGAGCACCCCGTGGTGCGCACGCACCCCGAGACCGGCGAAAAGATCCTGTTCGTCAACGCTTTCGCGACCCACTTCGTCAACTACCACACCCCCGAGCACATCCGGTACGGCATCGACTACGCGCCCGGCAGCAGCAACCTGCTCAACTACCTGATCAGCCAGGCGTCGATTCCCGAGTACCAGGTGCGGTGGCGCTGGACGAAGAACAGCGTCGCGATCTGGGACAACCGTTCCACCCAGCACTACGCGGTCCAGGACTACTGGCCCGCCGTCCGCAAGATGGAGCGCGCCGGCATCATCGGCGACCGGCCCTTCTGAATTACTCACTGCCCCTTTTCATCAGATCCGATTTCGAACGGAGAACACCATGCACTTCCACGACGACGCCCTCTTCCCCGAGGCCCAGGAGAAGCTGGTCATCACCTGTGCCCCGTACGGTCCCGAGTGGGAGCCGGACGACTTCCGCGAAGACCTGCCGCTGACGATGGACGAGCACGTCCAGAAGGCAGTGGACTGCTACGAGGCCGGCGCCACCGTCCTGCACATCCACGTCCGTGAGCTCGACGGCAAGGGCTCCAAGCGGCTCTCGAAGTTCAACGAGTTGCTCGCCGGACTGCGCCAGGCGGTGCCGGACATGATCCTGCAGGTCGGCGGATCGATCTCCTTCGCACCCGAAGGCGAAGGGGCGGATGCGAAGTGGCTCTCGGACGACACCCGGCACATGCTGGCCGACCTCGATCCCGCACCCGACCAGGTGACGATCGCGATCAACACCTCGCAGATGAACATCATGGAACTCATGACCGCCGACGACATCGCCGGCACCTCGATGGAGCGGCCCGAGCTCGCCGAGGCGTACCGGGAGATGACGGTCCCGGCAGGCCCGGCGTGGGTCGAGGAGCATCTGCGTCGCCTGCAGGCGGCCGGAATTCAGCCGCACTTCCAGCTGTCGAGCATCCCCCAGCTCGAGACCGTCGAGCGGCTCATCCGGCGCGGGATCTACACCGGTCCGCTCAACCTGACCTGGGTCGGCATCGGCGGCGGCTTCGACGGCCCCAACCCGTACAACATCATGAACTTCATCCAGCGAGTCCCGGACGGTGCCTGCCTGACCCTCGAGACCCTGATGCGCAGCGTGCTGCCGGTCAACGCGATGGCGATCGCGATGGGCCTGCACCCCCGTTGCGGTAACGAAGACACCATCTGGGGACGCAAGGGTGAGAAGATGACCTCCGTCCAGCAGGTCGAGCAGTTGGTCCGCGTCGCAGGTGAATTGGGTCGCGAGGTGGCCACCGGCAAGGAGGCCCGCGACATCTACCGGATCGGCCAGACCTACGCCGATGCCGACGAGACCCTCGCCAAGCTCGGCTACGCGCCCAACCGCCGTCCCGGACAGGTCGGCTTCACCCACCACGCCTGATTTTCGGCGCCGGGGGATTTTGCATCACGCCGGGGAGAGAGCCGGACAGACCGCCGCTCACACGAGCACGGCCGGCTCTCTCCCCACCCCTTTATCACTCCTGACGGCCATAGGAGGCCTCATGGGACTGCCTGCCACCACCGCCCTGAACACCACCACCCCGAATACCGCCACCGGGAGCACCGCTCCGGCCTCTCGGTCCCGGTTCTATCCGTGGATCGTCTTCGCACTCACCTTCGGTCTGCTGCTGTCGGACTACATGTCCCGGCAGGTACTCAGTGCCGTCTTCCCGCTCCTCAAAACCGAATGGACGCTGACAGATTCCCAGCTGGCGTCGCTCAGCAGCGTCGTCGCGCTGATGGTCGGACTGCTGACCCTCCCGCTGTCGCTGCTCGCCGACCGGTGGGGTCGCGTGAAGAGCCTCGTCCTGATGGCCGTGCTCTGGAGCATCGCCACCCTGCTCTGTGCCGTGGCGAGCAGCTACGAGCAGATGCTCGGCGCCCGCTTCCTGGTCGGCGTGGGTGAAGCCGCCTACGGCAGCGTCGGCATCGCGGTGGTTCTCAGCGTGTTCGCCCCGCGAGTGCACTCCACGCTCAGCGGCGCCTTCATGGGCGGCGGATCGTTCGGGTCCGTGATCGGCGTCGCCCTCGGCGGCGTGATCGCCGTCAACCTCGGCTGGCGCTGGTCGTTCGCCGCGATGGCCGTCTTCGGGCTCATGCTCGTCGCCCTGTTCCGGGCTCTGGTCTCCGAACGCAAACTTGCTCAGCATGCGGCCGACGACGACCCGGCCGACGCACCCGGCCCCGCCGGATTCCGGGCGCCGATCTCGAGCCTGTTCACCACCCCCGCCGTCGTGTTCGCCTACATCGGTGGTGGTCTCCAGATGTTCACCGCAGGTGTGCTTCTGGCGTGGCTGCCGAGCTTCTTCAACCGGTCTTACGGTCTCGCCCTCGACAAGGCCGGTGCGATGGCCTCGATCTTCGTCCTCCTCGTCGGCAGCGGCATGGTGGTGTGCGGCATCATCACAGACCGCGTGAGCCGCAACGATCCCGCTCGGAAATGGACCACCGCGGTGGTCTTCGGAGTGATCTCCCTCGTCTTCCTCGGCGCCGGGTTCCAGTTGCCGACCGGCGCGCCCCAACTGGTCCTGATCGGTATCGGAGCCTTCTTCTCCGCCGGCTCGTCCGGCCCCATCGCCGCGATGGTCGCGAACCTCACCCACTCGTCGGTGCGCGCCTCGGCCTTCGGCACGCTCACCCTGGCGAACAACCTCCTCGGACTGGCACTGGGACCCTTCGTCGTCGGGGTGCTGGCCGACCGCTTCGGCCTGGTCACTGCCTTGCAGATCGCTCCCCTGATCTACATCGTCGCGATCGTCGCCCTCGTCCTCGGCAAGCGCGCCTACCCGGCCGGACGCCGCAAGCTCGCCGCCCTCACCGCCGCACCCGCCTGATCCACCTCCGAAGAACTGGAGTCGACCGTGACCACCTCCACCTCCACCGCACCGACCGTGGTGATCGTGCCCGGACTGCGCGACCACGTCGCCGACCACTGGCAGACGTTGCTCGCCGAGAGACTCGACACCGTGCGGACGGTGCCGCCGCTCGAACGGGACAAGCTCAGCCTCGCGGCCCGGGTCGCCGCACTCGACGCCGTCGTCGCGGACATCGACGGCCCGGTCGTGCTGGTCGCTCACAGTGCGGGAGTGGCGATCACCGTTCACTGGGCCCAGCAGTCCACCCGCCCGGTCCAGGGCGCCCTGCTGGCCACCCCACCGGACCTCGAGGAACCACTACCCGCGGGGTATCCCACCCCCGAGGAACTCGAGCAGGGTGGCTGGGATCCCGTCCCCCGCCGCCGGCTGCCGTTCCCCAGCATCGTCGCCGCCAGCACGAATGATCCGATGGCCCGATTCCGCCGGGTCGCCGGGATGGCCGAGTCGTGGGGCAGCAAGCTCGTCGACCTGGGTGCCGTCGGACACCTCAATCCCGCCGCCGGTTACGGGTACTGGCCGTACGCCGAGGAACTGCTCCGGGAACTGATCGAGAGCACGGTCGTTCCCGGGCTGGCGAACGCTGGTGGACGATGACGCGCAAGGTCTTCGGTTCGGCAGCCGAAGCGGTCGCGGACATCCCGTCCGGTGCGTCGCTGGCGGTCGGCGGGTTCGGGTTGTGCGGAATCCCGGACGAGCTGATCGCCGCGATCGCCGCCGGTGACGCCACCGATCTGGAGGTGTTTTCCAACAACTGCGGCGTCGACGGTCACGGACTCGGCATCCTGCTCTCCCGCAGTCGGATTCGCCGCGTCACCGCGTCGTATGTCGGGGAGAACAAGGAATTCGCGCGCCAGTACCTGTCGGGTGAGCTCGAGGTCGAACTGACGCCGCAGGGAACCCTGGCCGAGAAGCTGCGCGCCGGCGGTGCGGGGATCCCCGCGTTCTTCACCCCCGCCGGGGTCGGAACGCCCGTGTCCGACGGCGGGCTGCCGTGGCGGTACGCCGCCGACGGATCGGTCGCCATCGCGTCTCCGCCGAAGGAGGTCCGCGAGTTCGCAGGCCGCCAGTACGTGCTCGAGGAGTCGATCACCGCCGACTTCGCACTCGTCCACGCCCGCATCGGCGACGCCGAAGGCAACCTCGTCTTCGCCAAGGCCGCAGGCAACTTCAACCCGCTCGCCGCGATGGCCGGCCGCATTTGTATCGCGCAGGTCGAGCAGCTCGTCGAGCCCGGGGTCCTCGACCCGGCGCGGGTACACCTGCCGGGGATCTTCGTCGACCGGATCGTCCACACCGGGGCCCAGGACAAGCAGATCGAGAAGCGCACCGTCGCCGCGAGGAAGGACTGACATGACGACCATCGTCGAGACGATCGGCTGGACCCGCGAGGACATGGCAGCCCGTGCCGCCCGGGAACTGTCGCCGGGTGAGTACGTCAACCTCGGTATCGGGCTGCCCACACTGATCCCGAACTTCCTGCCCGCGGGGTTCGACGTGACGCTGCACAGCGAGAACGGCATCCTCGGCACCGGCCCGTATCCGGACGAGGACGCGGTGGATGCGGATCTGATCAACGCCGGCAAGGAAACGGTCACCGTCAACGCGGGCGCGTCGTTCTTCGATTCGGCGCTCAGCTTCGGGATGATCCGCGGCGCCCACATCGACACCGCCGTCCTCGGAGGAATGCAGGTCTCCGCGGCCGGCGACCTCGCGAACTGGATGGTTCCGGGAAAGATGGTCAAGGGCATGGGCGGTGCGATGGACCTCGTGCACGGCGCCCGCAAAGTCATCGTGGTCATGGAGCACTGCGACAAGTCCGGTGCCCCGAAGATCGTCGAACGCTGCACCCTGCCTCTCACCGGACGCAGTGTCGTGCATCGGATCATCACCAACCTGGCCGTCGTCGACGTCACCGAAACCGGCCTGGTGTTGCGCGAGTGCGCGCCCGGGGTCACCGAAGACCTGGTGCGCGCCGCCACCGCAGCGGCGCTGTCGTAGCGCTCCTCCCACCCTCCCACCACGAGAAAGTCTCCCGTGCTCAACCTTTCCGTCCTTCTCCAAGACTCCGCCCGCCGATTCCCCGACCGTGACGCCTTGATTCTCGGCGACGCACGGATGACCTACGCCGACCTCGACACCCGGTCGAACCAGGTCGCGAACCTGCTGATGTCGTGCGGCATCGAACCCGGTGACAAGGTCGCGCTCTCCTGCCCCAACATCCCCCAGTTCCCCGTCGTCTACTACGGCATCCTCAAGGCCGGCGCCGTGGTCGTACCGCTCAACGTTCTCCTCAAGGACCGCGAGATCGCTTACCACCTCGCCGATTCCGACGCCAAGGCGTACTTGTGCTACGACGGCACCCCCGACCTGCCGATGGGCGAGTACGGGCGCTCCGCGTTCACGCAGAGTCCCGACTGCCGCACCATGTTCCGCATCACCGCCGACCCGGACGCTCCCGCCACGATCGACGGCATCGGAACACTCGCGGACGCCGTCGCGGATCGCGACACCGAGGTCGAGACCGTGGTCCGCGAACCCGGGGACACCGCCGTCATCCTCTACACGAGCGGGACCACCGGAAAACCCAAGGGCGCCGAGCTCACCCACGCCAACATGGTGCTCAACGCGCTGACCGCCAATCGTCTCTTCGACAGCACACCGGCCACCCACGACCGGTACCTGGTGACCCTGCCGCTGTTCCACTCGTTCGGCCAGACCGTCACCCTCAACGCCGGAATCTCGGTCGGGGCGACCCTCGTGCTGCTGCCCCGGTTCGAGGCCGCCGCCGCACTCGATCTCATCGAACGGGAGAACATCACCGTCTTCGCCGGGGTGCCCACCATGTACTGGGGTCTGCTCGGCGCCCTCGACGAACACCCCGCCGACATCGACCGCATCGCCGGCAACATGCGACTCGCGATCTCCGGTGGCGCCGCGCTGCCGGTGGAGATCCTCACCCGGTTCGCCGACCGCTTCGGTGTGCAGATCCTCGAGGGATACGGACTGTCCGAGACGTCGCCGCTCGCGACGTTCAGCGATCCCGGCGGCGATCCACGGCCCGGCTCGATCGGTGTCCCCGTGTGGGGAATCGAGGCCCGGCTCGTCGACAAGGACTGGAACACCGTCACCGGCGCCGGTGACATCGGCGAGATCGCGTTGCGCGGCCACAACATCATGAAGGGCTACTACAACCGCCCGGACGCCACGGCAGAAGTGCTGCGGGACGGCTGGTTCCGGACCGGCGACCTCGCCCGCGTCGACGACGACGGCTTCTACTACATCGTCGACCGGGCCAAGGACCTGATCGTGCGCGGCGGATTCAACGTGTACCCCCGTGAGATCGAAGAAGTCCTCCTCGGCCACGATGCCATTTCTCTCGCCGCCGTCGTCGGCGTCCCCGACGACAGCCACGGCGAGGAGATCAAGGCGTACGTCATCCTCGAGCCCGGCGCACAGGTCACCGCGGACGATGTGATCGCCTGGGCCAAGCAGCAGATGGCGAGCTACAAGTACCCCCGCACCGTCGAATTCGTCACCACCCTTCCCATGACCGCCACCGGCAAGATCCTCAAACGCGAACTCGGCCGCGCCGCGGCCGCACTCTGATACCGAAAGCACAAGCGTGAGCGACACTCCCCTCCCCACCATCCCCGACGAGCTCACCGCTCCCCTCGACCTTCTCCTCACCAGCGGAACCCGCGGCGTGGCCGCCCGCATGCTCCCCGACAGCTCGTGGACCCGTCTCGGGGTCGGCCTCGCCGGCCGGCCGGGTACCGTTGCCCGGCGCGGCGGCGCCCTCGTCCGCGAACTCGGCGCCATCGCCGTCGGCGCCTCGGATCGAACTCCCGCGAAGTCGGATAAACGCTTCGGCGACGCCGCGTGGCAGCAGAATCCGGCCCTGCGCCGGGCGATGCAGGCGTATCTCGCGACGTCGCACACCGCTGCGGCCCTGCTCGACGACGCCGAACTCGACTGGCGTGACCACGAACGGATGCGGTTCGTCCTCGACAACCTCGTCGAAGGCCTGTCCCCCACCAACAATCCACTCCTCAGCCCGCTGGGCTGGAAGGCAATGGTGGACACGGGCGGCCTCAGTGCGGCACGCGGAGTCCGCGCGCTCGTCCGCGACATGCTGTCCAAACCTCGCGTGCCTGCCATGGTCGAACCCGACGCGTTCGCCGTCGGGGAGGACGTGGCTGCGACGAAGGGTGCCGTGATCCTGCAGACCCGCACGTTCGAACTGATCCACTACACGCCGCAGACCGAACAAGTCCACGCCACACCACTGTTGATCGTCCCGCCCGTCATCAACAAGTACTACATCCTCGACATCGCGCCGGGCCGCAGTCTGATCGAGTACCTCCTGCAGCAGGGTCAGCAGGTCTTCGCGATCTCCTGGCGCAACCCCCACGCCCGGCACCGGGACTGGGATGCCGACACCTACGGCGCGGCGATCGTGGAGGCGCGCGATGCGGTGCAGTGCATTGCCGGAACCGACAGCGCCCACGTCCTGGGCACCTGCTCGGGTGGGATTCTCGCGGCGATGGTCGCGGCACATCTCGCCGAGATCGGCGAGGGCGACCGCATCGCCGGCCTCACCCTGGCCGTCACCGTTCTCGACCAGACCCAGGCCGGCACCGCGGCTGCCGTCATGAGCGAGCGCGCCGCTGCGGCCGCGATCCGAGCCTCGGCCGCCAAGGGCTATCTCGACGGCCGCACCCTCGCCGAGATGTTCGCCTGGCTGCGTCCGACCGACCTGGTCTGGCGGTACTGGGTGAACAACTACGTGCAGGGCCGGGCTCCCGCCGCCTTCGACGTGCTGTTCTGGAACTCCGACACCACCCGCATGGCGGCGGCACTGCACCGCGATCTCGTCCTGCTCGGACTGCGCAACGCGCTGACGACGCCGGGCGCGGCGACCATGCTCGGCACACCCGTCGACCTGGCCACCGTGACCGCCGACGCGTACGTCGTCGGCGGCTCCGCCGACCACCTCTGCCCGTGGCAGTCCACCTACCGGAGCGCTCGCCTCCTCGGCAGCAAGGACTCCCGATTCGTGCTCTCGTCGAACGGTCACATCGCCTCGCTCGTGAACCCCCCGGGCAATCCACGAGCGTCCTTCCGATTCGGGCAGCCCGACCCGGAGACTCCGGACGAGTGGCTGGCCGCAGCGGAGACCGCACCGGACTCGTGGTGGCCCGACTACGCCCGGTGGCTCGCCGAGCGCAGCGGACCCGACATCGACGCCCCCGGCGGCCTCGGCGCCCGGCAGTTCCCCCCGCTCGGGCCCGCCCCGGGCACCTACGTCCACCACAGCTGACCCACTCGACACCACAGAGGGACATTCCTACCCATGCATCTCACACAGCCCACCGAACTCCTCGGGCTCGTCGGACAGACCATCGGAACCACCGGCACGCTCAAAATTGCGCAGGATCAGGTGAATCTGTTCGCCGACGCGACCGGGGACCACCAGTGGATCCACACGGATCCCGAGCGCGCGGCCCGTGGCCCCTTCGGCGGCACCATCGCGCACGGCTATCTCACGCTGTCGCTGGCCCCGAGCATCCTCGCCGAAGTTCTCACCGTCGACGGCGTGCACGCCGCCCTCAATTACGGCCTGAACAAGGTGCGGTTCCCGGCGCCCGTTCCCGTCGGTTCCGCGCTGCGTGTCACCGTGTCCGTGATCGCCGCTCAACGGAAACCGGCCGGCATCGAGGCAGTCTTCGGATTGACCTACGAGATCGACGGCGGAACGCGTCCGGTGTGCATCGCGGACGTCGTGGTGCTCTACACGTGAGCGTGACCGAATTGTTCGGTGGGCGCGACCGGTTCGACGACAGGGTCGTTCCGGTCGGCGGTCGGCGGATCCGGGTGCGGATCCGCCGCGGGACCGGTGTGCCCCTGGTCCTGTGCAACGGCATCGGAGCCGGCCTGGAAGTGCTGGACCCGCTTGTCGCCTCGATGGATCCGACAGCGACGGTCATCAGTTTCGACGTGCCCGGCACCGGGGGTTCGCCGGCATCCCCGGTCCCGTACGGGATTCCCGCCCTCGCGTGCGGCCTGAGCCGCCTCCTCACCGAGATCGGGGTCGATGTCGTCGACATCCTCGGCTTGTCCTGGGGCGGAGCGCTTGCCCAGCAGTTCGCCCTCCAGAACCCTCGGCGCTGCCGGCGCGTCGTCCTCGTCGCCACCGGGACCGGGGCCCTGATGATTCCGGGCCACCCGCGTGTGCTCGCGAAGATGCTGACTCCGAGGCGGTTCACCGACACCGGCTATGCGGCTGCCATCGCCGGCGACCTGTACGGCGGCACGGCGCGCCTCGGCGGTGAAGCCGTCGCGCGAGTCTTCAGAAAACAGATGCACACGGGCTCCCGCATCGGTTATCTCCATCAACTCCTCGCGGGAGCGATGTGGACGAGCCTGCCGGTACTTCCGCTCATCCGGCAGCCCACCCTGATCGTCGCGGGCACCGACGACCCGATCATTCCCATCGCCAACGCCCACATCATGAACGCGCTTCTGCCACACGCGACCCTGCACCTGCACCTCGGCGGTCACCTCGACATCGTGACCAACGCAGCCGATCTCGCGCCCGCTGTCAGCTCCTTCCTCGCGGCGCCGTAGCCGTCGGCGCACGCGAGGAGGTCAGCCGTCCTCCCCCATCTCGGCGAGCGTCGTCCGCAGGCGATCGTTGTCTGCCGGGGTCCAGCCGTCGGGCGACAGGATTGCGCTCCACGCGTCGGCGATGTCGACGACGTACGTGTGTCCGTGCCCGTCGGGAACACCCGTCGACACCGCCATGTCGGCCGCCACCTGAAGAAAAGTCACGAACGGGAACCACTGCGTGCTGTCGAGGACGTCGTAGCCACGGTCCTCCTTCAGCCAGTCGGGCTCGCTCAGCAGGAGTTCCGGTGACCACCAGACAATCGGGTCCGATGGGTGTTGGAGGTAGACCATCCGTGGCCGTCCCCACGGGGCGTCGGGGCGTGGCAGGTCCTCCGGTGCGCGTGCTCCGAAGCGGACGGTCCCGCCCTGCTCGTAGATCGGCAGCCATTCGGGCGAGCCCGGATCGCGGTTCGTGGTGACGTCGGTCCATATCTCGTTCGCGTTCGGCGGCCCCGTGAACAGCACACCGTCGGTACGGGCCTCGACATCGTCGACACTGCCGAATGCACTTTCGCCCCCGAAGGATCCGAGACTCTCTCCCATGACGACGAGTTTCGGACGAGTTTCCGGTGGCAATACCTTCCACTTGTCGTACACAGCGTCGAACAATGCCTCCCCGGCCTGGTGGGCACGCTCCTTGTCCACCAGGAAGGACAGCCAACTCGGCAGATAGGAGTACTGCAATCCGACCATCGCGGTGTCGCCGTTGTACATGTACTCCAGCGATGAGGCGAGACTCTCGTTGATCCACCCCGTACCGGTGGTAGTGGCCACGCCCACCACCGCACGATCGAACCCGCCGGCGCGTTCGAGTTCGTCCGCTGCCAGCTGGGCGTTCCCGCGGATCGAATCGCCGCCGCTGGCCAGCCCGGCGTACGTCCGGATCGGCTCCACCGCGGGCCGCCCACCATTGAACGCGGACAATTCTTCGACGGTCGGGCCACGCGACATGAATGAACGGCCCTGCCGTCCCAGCGAATCCCACGTGACGAGCGAGTCCGGTCCGCCCGAACGGAGCGACGACGTCGGCGGCTCGTCACCGGCCTTGGTCTCCTGGTTGACAGCGGCGAACGAATTGTTCAGCCCCGACATGATCACGCGCACCGCGGCGCCGTTGACTAGTGCGAACAACAGCGCCACCACCAGTACGCCGATGGCCGTCGCCGAGATCCGCCGCGGCACCACCCGGCTGATCTTGCGTTCGACCCACCGCACCGCCCGCAGCAGCACCCGGGCCAGCGCCACCAACCCGACGTAGATCAGCACCGCCACGACCACCATGACGAGATAGCCGAACCACGGGAACGGTGCGGCGCTCATGATCGCCCGCAACTGCGACTGCCAATCCCAGAACCACACCAGTATCGCCACGGTTCCGACGATTCCGATCACCGACGCCACCCGGCGCACCATTGTCTTCACACGGGTGGGCGCCTCCCGCTGCACGAGGTAGCGGACCAACTTGGAACCGAGGAATCCGATGGCGTAGCCGAGCGCCGCCGACACGCCGGTGACCAATCCCTGGAAGAACGGACCGCGCGGCAGCAGTGTCGGCGTCAACGACAGCCACACGAACAGGACCGCGACCACCAGCCCCCCGAAGGCATAGCGGTCCGGAAGCCAGCGGCGATACCCGGGTGGCCGGGCGGGACCGGCTTCGCGCTCGGGTGCACCATCGATTACATCGTTCGGCACCTGGCAAGCGTAGCCGCCACGGAGTCGCTATCGACAGCAATCCGCAATCACACCACGTCCGGTGAACACCGAAGCCCACCTGGGATGTTCGCATTCGGACGAGTCTGCCCGGCCGACCGCCGGCGGACGCTACGCCAGTGTCTTCGTCTTGATCGCCTGGAACTCGGCGTCGGTGATCGCGCCGGAATCGAGCAGCGCCTTGGCATCCGTGATCTGCTGAGCCGGAGACTTTCCGGCGACGTCCCGGATATAGGTGTCCTGCGCTTGCCTGTGTTGCTCGGCGGCGGCCATCGACCGCTTCGCCATGCTGTCGCCCCGGGCGATCACGTACACCAGTGCAGACAGGAAGGGAATGACGAACAGTAAGAGGATCCAGATCGCCTTCACCCACCCCGACGTCTCGCGGTCCCGGAACAGGTCGGAGATGATCGAGAACAACACGGACAAGTAGGCCGCGAAGGCGAAACAGACGAAGATGAACCAGAAGAACTCCCAGAAGCCTTCCATTTTCGACGCTCCGTCCACTCGGTGTTCCGGTCAGGGGCCAGGACTCTGGCCTGGCATGAGGTGCTCCTCAAAATCTCAACTAGTGGCGTCGAGCGTGTCGAGCGCGGCCAGAATTCCCTGGACGGGGATACGTCCCGAGGCCACGAGCTGCGCGCCCTCGCGCCGGAGGGCGGAGGCGAACGGTGCGGCCCAAGTGTTCTCGTAGACGAGAATCGCCCCGGAACAGCCCGGGGCGAGGACGGCAGCCGCATCCTCGAGGTCGGTTCGGTCGATCAGACCCGTAGTCGCCTCGGCGAACACCGTCACGTCCACACCGCCCTCGAACCCGAGGTCCTCGACGGCGATACCGGCGAGCGATCCGTCGGCTTCCTTGCGGACGAAGACCAGATCGAGCACTCGGATGATGTTTCGTTCGACCAGGTCGACGAGAAGGGGCAACGCCGATCCGTCGGGTCTCCGGTCGGCAGGGAACTCCACGACGAGATAGTCGATGGGTCCGAGTTCGTCGAAATCGGTGTCGTTCACTGCAGGACCTCTCTTCTGAAGACAGCAGCGACAGCCGCACACGGCCTCGCCCTAGTATTACCCAGCCCACGACGACACCGCTAGAGCGCAATGTCACCAGCGGCCGGCACCGTACTGTCGGCAAGCTCGCGTCGGGCCCCCTTCTCCACCAGGAGCGGGACGAAGTCCCGGATCCGGCAATCTGCGAAGCGCTTGTGAACGGTGCGCACGGCGTGCTCGATGTCCACGGGTGAGACGGACGGGTACCGAGTCATCAGGCGCTCGATGACCTGCTCGACCTGAAGCAACTCGTCGTCACCGATCATCGACTCATCGTCGTCCCGCTGCGAAGCCATCGTCAAGACACGAAATGGCCTCTCGAGCAACTCGGTTCGGTGTCGAGACCGTGAATATTCACGACTCTGGGATCAATCCAGTTTCCGGAGTACTGCCCGGAAATACGGTTTCACGACTACTACCACGCGGAGACGGCGGACAATGGTGGTACCGGGCCGCCCGGCTCGCGGTAGGGAAGGGGTCGGTCATGTCCGAGACAACGTCGGTCAAGCAGGGCGTCGCGGCAGGCACTTCGATCGGGGCGGCCATCATCATGGTGACCGTGGGCATCATCCAGTTCTGCCAGGGAATCGCCGCGGTCGCCGAGAACGAAGTATTCGTGTCGGGGGTGAACTACGTCTACAAGTTCGACCTGACCACGTGGGGCTGGATTCACATCGTGCTGGGTGTGCTCGTTGCGGCGGTCGGCCTCGCGCTGCTCACCGGCGCGGGATGGGCGCGGGTGTCCGCGATCGTGATCGCGGCAGTCTCCATATTCGCCAACTTCCTGTGGCTGCCGTATTACCCGTGGTGGTCGGTGCTCATCATCGCGCTCGACGTCGTGGTGATCTGGGCCGTGTCGACCTGGCAGCCGGCTCGGGTCTGAGCAGTCGGCGGCCGGGGTAGAAACCGTGGGAAAGAAGACGAAGCACGAGAAGTCCGGGCTCGACCTGCCCCGGCCAGGCGGTGCCGAGCCCGCCGCACCGATGAAGAACAAGGAGTACAGCCGCCTGCTCCGCCCACTTCACGGCGAACTCGTCGCATTACAGGAGTGGGTGAAATCGTCGGGCGCGAGAATCTGCATCGTGTTCGAGGGTCGCGACACCGCCGGGAAGGGCGGCGTCATCAAGGCGATCACCGAGCGGGTCAGTCCGCGCGTGTTCCGTGTCGTCGCCCTGCCGGCCCCGACCGATCGCGAGAAGACGCAGATGTACGTGCAGCGGTACCTGCCCCATCTCCCGGCCGGCGGGGAGGTCGTCATCTTCGACCGCAGTTGGTACAACCGCGCGGGCGTCGAACGGGTGATGGGCTTCTGCACCGAGGAGCAAGCGCAGCAGTTCCTCCAACTCGTCCCGGTGGTCGAACGCGCGATCGTCGACTCGGGCGTCATCCTGCTGAAGTACTGGCTGGAGGTGAGCGAGGACCAGCAGACGCTGCGCCTGCAGAGCCGGATCGACGATCCGCGGAAGATCTGGAAGCTGTCGGACCTGGACCTGAAGTCGTACACCCATTGGTACGACTACTCGCGGGCACGGGACGAAATGTTCCACTTCACCGACACCGGTTGGGCGCCCTGGTACGTCGCGGTCAACGACGACAAGAAACGCGGTCGACTCAACATCATCAGCCATCTGCTGAGCCAGATCCCCTACGAACCCCTCGAACGCCCCGACATCACCTTGCCGGAGCGGCGGGGCCCGCACGGCTACGAGGCGCCGAGGCAACCACTGCACTGGATTCCCACCCCCTACTGAGGATCCGAGCCGAAAGGACGAGCGGTCATGGTCTCGACGGAACCCACGCAAGCGCAGACGGCCTGGCATGCCCAGGACGCCGACGCCGTCGTGTCCGCACTGGCCTCCGATCGGCAGGCGGGGCTGACGACCGGCGAAGTAGACGAACGTCGCCGACGGCACGGTCCGAACGAGATCGCCTCCGAGCCGCCGCCTTCGACGTGGTCGATCGCGTTGCTGCAGTTGAAGGACCCCATGAACCTGATGCTGGTCGCGGTGGCCGTGGTCAGCATCGTCATCGGCGAAATCCCGACGGCGATCGTGGTCGCGGTTCTCGTCGGGCTCAACATCGTGCTGGGCACACGGCAGGAAGTGAAGGCGCGCGCCAGCGTCGACGCACTGGCGAAGATGCAGACACCGCAGGCGCGGGTGGTCCGCGACGGCGCTCTGACCCAGCTCGACGCCACCGAGCTCGTGCCGGGCGACGTCGTGCAGCTCGAGGCGGGCGACATCGTCCCCGCGGACGGCCGCCTTCTCACGACGGCCACCTTGGAGACCCAGGAGGCGGCACTGACGGGTGAGAGTGCACCCGTCGCGAAGGACCCCCAGACGCTCGGCACCATCGACGTTTCTCTCGGCGACCGCAGCAACATGGGCTTCCAGAACACCTCGGTCACCCGCGGCACCGCCACCATGGTGGTCACGGAGACCGGCATGCACACCCAGATGGGTCAGATCGCGTCGATGCTCTCTGCGGTCGCGCCCAGCAAGTCTCCGCTGCAGCGCGAACTGGACTCGCTCACGAAAGTGCTCGGCGTCATCGCGTGGACTTCGGTGGCGATCATCGTGATCATCGGGGTGATTCGCGGACAGGACGTGACGACGCTGCTGCTGCTCGGCATTTCCATGGGGGTCTCCGCGATCCCGACCGGTCTGCCGACGTTCGTCCAGGCGATGCTGGCCTACGGCGCACGGCAGCTGGCCGACGCCAAAGCCATCGTGAAGAACCTCACGGACGTCGAGACGCTCGGCGCGACCAGCGTAATCAACTCGGACAAGACCGGCACGCTGACGATGAACCAGATGACCGTGCGGTCGCTGTACTTCCACTGCCGGTGGTACACCGTCGACGGTGAGGGTTACGCCAAGTCGGGGAAGATCACCCACGTCGCGGGCGAGGCGGTCCCGGATTTCACGCTGCTCGCGTACGGGTTGTGCCTCGACAGCGACGCCACGGTCTCCGGCACCGGAGAGGTCGTCGGCGACCCGACGGAGGCCGCGCTGGTGGTGCTCGCGGCGAAGATCGGTGTCGACGCCCCACTGACCCGGCGGACGTATCCGCGCGTCGCCGCCGTGCCGTTCGACTCCGCGTACAAGTTCATGGCGACGTTCCACCATCTCGAGGTCGATGGCAGAACCCAATTCGTGGAACTGGTCAAGGGCGGGCCCGACGTGGTCCTGGCGCGGTGCACGACCGCCTTCAGGCCGGGCAGGCAGGAGGTGCCGCTCGACGAGGTCCGGGAGGAACTGACGGCAGCGAACCGGACCATGTCCGAGAAGGGGCTTCGCGTGCTGGCCTTCGCGGTCCGCCGCCTCGACGGGCAGGAGGAGGCTGCGGTGGCCGACCCCATGTCCTACGTCGCGGACCTCACGTTCGTCGGCATGGTCGGGATCATCGACCCGCTTCGGCCGGAGGCGATCGAATCGGTGCGCACCGCCCACGAGGCGGGCATCGACGTTCGCATGATCACCGGCGACCACGCGATCACGGCATCCGCGATCGGCGCCGAACTCGGGCTCGGACCAGGCGCGATCGGTGGTGCGGAACTGCAGGCCATGACCGATGAGGAACTGTCGGCCGCACTCCCGCATCTGCACGTGTTCGGCCGCGTCACCCCCCAGGACAAACTGCGCCTGGCCGACATCATGCAGAAGAACGGCGCCGTCGTGGCGATGACCGGGGACGCCGTCAACGACGCGGCCGCGCTGAAGAAGGCCGATATCGGCGTAGCCATGGGCTCGGGCAGCGAAGTCACCAAACAGGCGGGCAAGATGGTGCTCACCGACGACAATTTCGGGACCCTGATCACCGCGATCCGGTTGGGCCGCAACATCTACGACAAGATCGTGTCCTACATCCGGTACCAGATGTCGAAACTGTTCTCGCTGGTGCTGCTATTTCTCGTCGCGAGCATTTTCGACATCAACGACGGTGTCGCGCTCACCCCGCTGATGGTGCTGTTCCAGCACTTCTTCATCACGCTGTTCCCGGTCGCCGTCATCATGCTCGACCCGCCTGCACCGGATCTGATGAACAAGCCGCCCCGCGACCCGCAGATGCCGATCGCCAACCGGAGGGCGTTCGTGCAGTGGCTGGCATACGGCGTCCTGCAGTTCGCCGTCACGCTCGCCGCGATGCTCCTCGCGCCGGGCGAGATGAGCACGACCGAGGCGAACGTTCCCATGACGACGGCGTTCGTGGTGCTGTCGTTCGGTTCCATCCTCGCCGGGCTCGTCATGCGACGCGACCCGGAATCCGGGCTCACCCCACCGATCCTCGGCGCACTGAAGATCCTCTCGATCCCGACCATCGTGACGGTGTTCGCGGTCGAGGCCGGGTTCCTCCAGGACCTCCTCATGACCACGTCGCTGACCGGCGGCCAGTGGCTCGCCTGCCTCGGGTGGTCACTGATCATCCCGATCGTCGTCGAAGCGGAGAAGGCGTTCCGGCGCCGGCGCCACCTCCACTCGGAGCCGCCCGCACCGATGACCGCCCCCGCCGCCGTCGACCCCCAGCGCGCACGCTGAGGCCCGGACCATGTCCTGGACAGGCAGCCTCGCGCAGTTGCCGGGCATCGCGACGGCGCGGGCGTACCGCCGCGAATGGCTGCGCCCCGACATCACCGCCGGGCTCGTCCTCACCGCCCTGCTCATCCCCGCCGGGATGGGGTACGCGGAGGCCGCCGGGTTGCCCGCCTACGCCGGCCTCTACGCCACGATCATCCCGCTCCTCGCGTATGCCGTGGTGGGGCCGTCGAAAATCCTCGTGCTCGGCCCGGACTCGTCGCTCGCGCCGCTCATCGCCGCGGCGGTACTGCCTCTCGCCGTGGCCGACGACCCGGAGAGCGCGCTCGCGCTCGCCGGAATCCTCGGCGTCCTCGTCGGCCTCATTCTCCTCGTCGGCGGATTCCTGCATCTCGGCTTCGTGACCGAACTGCTGTCGAAGCCCATCCGGCTCGGCTATCTCAATGCGATCGCGCTCATCGTCGTCGTCGGCCAACTGCCCAAGCTGCTCGGATTCTCCGTCGACGCGTCCGGCCTCATCGGAGAGATCGGGGAGATCGGAAAGTCCGTGGTACAGGGCAACATCGACCCCGTCGCCGCCGCAGTGGGCATCGGATCCCTCGCCGTCATCATCGGGTTCCGCATCTGGGTGCCCCGCATCCCCGGCGTCCTCGTGGCCGTGGTCGGCGCGATCATCCTGTCCGCCGCACTCGGACTCACCGACGACATCGGGATGGTCGGCGCCCTGCCCGCCGGCCTGCCGCTGCCGTCGTTCGGCGGTGTCGACTGGGGGGACGTGGGGAACCTCGTCGGCCCCGCGGCCGGTATCGCCCTGATCGCGTTCGCCGACACAGGGGTGCTGTCCCGCACGTTCGCCGCCCGGCACGGTGAAGACGTGAACGGCAGCACGGAGATGAAGGCGGTCGGCGTGGCCAACATCGCCGGTGGACTGTTCGGCGGGTTCCCCATCTCCGCCAGCGGGTCGCGGACCCCGGTGGCCGAACAGAGCGGCGCCCGCACCCAACTCGCCTGCGTCGTCGGAGCACTCGCCGTCCTGGTCTTCGTTCTCGTCGCCCCCGGGGTCACCACGTACCTCCCCGACGCGACACTCGGGGCCGTGGTGATCGTCGCCGCCACGGCGCTGGTCGATGTGAGTGGAATGATCCGGATGTGGCGCATGAGCACTGTGGAGTTCGGACTCGCCGTCGCGGCATTCCTCGGGGTCGCTTTGGTGGGCGTGCTGCAGGGCATCCTCGTCGCGATCGGGCTGTCCTTCGTCGCGGTGGTCGCGCAGGCCTGGCAGCCGTACCGCACGGAACTCGTCCGGACGACCGACCGCCCCGGCTTCCATGACGTCGAACGCCACCCCGGCGGCCTCCGCATCCCCGGACTGGTACTGGTGCGCTTCGACGCTCCCCTCTTCTTCGCCAACGGCGAGATCTTCGACGAATACGTGCGCTCGGTGGTGGCGACAGCGCCGAGCCCGGTCGAGTGGGTGATCGTGGCCGCCGAGCCGATCACCGGTCTCGACACCACCGCCGTCGACGAACTCGTCGACCTCGACACGTATCTCGAAGGGAAACAGATCCGGTTGGCGTTCGCGGAGATGAAGGGCCCGATCAAGGATCGGCTCATCCGGTTCGGGGTGGGCGACAGGTTCGACGCGACACACTTCTATCCCACCATCGACGCCGCCGTGGCCGCATTCCACAGTCGAGCCGATCACACCGCCGATCCGACCGACGACTGAACCGACCACAGGACGGGGCGCGGCGCATGGATTCCTTCTGGACGATCTTCTGGCTCGGTGCCATCGCCTTCGCGTTCCTGGCGTATCTCCTGCTGCTGTTCGCGATCAGCGCCGACCTGTTCCGCGACCACGGGACCTCGGGGTGGATGAAAGCGTTCTGGGTGTGTTTCCTGCTCCTCGTTCCGTTCGTGTCGGCACTGATCTACGTGATCCTGAAGAGCGACGGCATTGCCGAACGATCGAGAACCACCTCCCGTATTCAGTCTCGGGGCGCCGACCCGGACGGGGGGTGAGGTCGGAACGCCGTCCGCCACAGTCGAACCCAGTCGAACGCCGGTGCAGCGGGACGCACCCCGGGCCTCGTCCTGGGCACCCGCACCCGCAAGGCGTCCGGTTCGATGGTGCACCGCACCGGAGTGCGGAGCAGGAGGGATTCGCCGTCGACTCCCACGGGGATCTCCGGTGTGTCGGCGTCTACGACCACCTCCATCGACGTTTCCTGCGTCAGGCCGCGTACGTTGGTGCGGCGCAGCAGACCGACCGCCTGCCGGGTGTTCGCCACCGACAGGGTGACCGCGCCGAGGACGCCGCGATCGAGACGGTCCCGGCGGCTCAGACCCGCCAGATCACTGTTGCCGTACGGATTGTTGCTCACCAGGACCGCCTGCGGTCCCTCCACGGCAGTCTCACCGATCCGTGCGACCAATCGAGGCCCGGCGTGCCCGGTGAGCAGATCGGGGAGCAGCGTCAGCACTGTCGCGGCCTTGTCGTCGCGGTATGCGGGGCTGCGCACGATCTCGGCGTAGACCCCGAACGAGGCATTGTTGACGAAGGTTCGACCGTTGATGGTGCCGAGGTCGACGCGCAGCTCGACACCGTCCCGGAGTGCGTCCAGCGATCGGGTCGGATCGGCGCGGTCGAGTCCGAGATCCATCGCGAAGTGGTTGCGGGTTCCGGCACTGATCACGAGGAACGGCAGGTGGTGTTCGGCCGCGACCGCCGCTACGAGCGCCTGGGTCCCGTCTCCGCCCGCCACCCCCAGCAGATCGGCCCCTTTCGCGACCGCCTGCCGGGCCAGTGCGGTGACGTCGACGGTGGCCGGCCCTTCGAGCAGCACGACGTCGGCGCCCAGCTCTTCGGCTCTGCGCTTCAGGTCGAATTTCGCGACCTTCCCGCCACCGGAATGCGGATTCATGATCAGGAACGGGTGCTGCGCGGGCGGGGCAGGGTATTCGGGCATGGTCATCTCCGCACGTCTGCCACGCAAAGCGGCGCGGGCGCAGACGACGGCCAGCAGAGCGAGCACGTACGCGAGCAGCACCACCCACAGCAGGTGCGCGCGGATGAACAGCGTCAGCACGACGATCGGCGCGACGATCGCCACCCCCAGCGAGATCCACCTGAGCACCCCGCGCCGGGTGAGGAACCAGTACAACGCTGCCACCGTGACCACGACGCCACCGGCCCCCACGATGAGCAACGCCACGGTGCCCAGCAACCCGGCGAACAGCACGGGCACTGCCGCCGCACCGACGGCGAACACGAACGCCACACGGGCCCACCACCGCCGGCCACGGTCGCCGGTATCGGGGATGCCTGATCTGTTCACGTGACTACCCCCTCGACGGCGGCGCGTACTTCCTCACAACGGTCCGACTTCCCGTCGTAGTTCCATCTTCCGCCGTGCCCGGAGGCGATCGCAGCACATTGCACGTCTTGGGCTGCGGGTCTTCGCCAGCCGTCAAGGGCCGGTTCCCGATAGGTCGCGTGCGCGCGGTCCCGTCGAAAGATCCCGCCAGCCGACGAGCACCGTGTGCACGGCCTCGGCCCCGTGCAGCGGGTCGGGCGGTGCGGGCAGGTCGGCGGGGTAGATGAGAAACGGAGTACTCTGCGGTCCGCCCATTCCACCGTGCGACCCGACCTGCTCCTCGAACGCCGCGACCTCGTCGGTCTCGGGCCAGTACGCGCCACCGACCATGATGTCGGCAACGTTGCCGAAGGTGTCGGTGCGTCGCACCTTTGCCAGCGCGTCAGGGCCCATCACCGCGAGCGGGTTCTCGCCGGTGACCTCGCCGGTCGTCACGTCGACCTGGCCGTGGGGTCCGAAAACCACGGACCCGCCCGGGGCGGCAACGAGCAGGAAGCCGACCCCGGGATGCTCGCGCAGCCCGGTGAGCAGCCCGGGATGGGCAGCCTCGACGGCATTTACATCGGCGCGGCCGGGCAGGTGCGGGAAGTAGACCAGACCGAGATTGCCGGAGCCGAGCACGATCGGCTCGCCTGCAGAGGCGTGGGCCTCCTCGCCGGCAGTCGGCGAGTGCACGCTCGCTGCGGCGTAGCCGCGCCCCTCAGCCCCGGGCTGGTGGGAGACGCCGGATTCGCGCTCGTACCAGTGGCGCTTCACCGCCGCCGGTTCGCGCTGTGTGGCGAGCCGGACAACCAACTGCCCCAAAGTTTCCCCGTACCGTTGCAGGAAGGTCGCACCCTGACTCTGCCCGTGATCGGACAGCACGACGACGCGGTAGGGCCGATCGGCCTGCTCCACCACGGCGAGCACCATCTCGACGACGTCGTCGAGTTTGGTCAGCACCGCAAGGGTCTCCGGCCGGGAAATGCCCGAGTGATGCGACACCTCGTCATAGCCGATCAGGTCGACGTAGACCACACTGCGTCCCTTGATCAGATCGCCGACCACCGCGGCGACGGCGACGTCGGTGGCGAGCACGGTCGCGAACGCCCGCACGAACGGATAGACCCCGCCCCGTGGCACCCGCGGCTGGATGTCCTTTCGCTTCTGCCGCAGTGACTGGCGTAGTTCCCGTTGCAGTTCCGCGAACATCCGGATGAACGTGCGCAGCGCGCTCGCCGGGTCGGCGAAATAGTCGCTGTAGCCGGCACCGCCGCCGAGGCGGGCGCCGCGCATGCGACTGACGACGAGCACGTTGTCGTGCGCGCCGCCGGTGAACAGGTTGCCGCGGCTCGCACCGTCGTGCGCCAGCAGGCCGGGAATGTCCGTTCGTTCGAGTTCGCGCTGCTCGTTGTCGGCCGGGTTGCTGAACACCGAAATACGCTCGGTCGTCTTGTCGTACCAGCGAAACGCCGGCACGTTGTGGTTGGAACCGTGCAACACGCCCAGCTGGGTCGCACCCGTCTGACTGCTCCAGTCGGTGTGCCACGGCACCAGCCGGTGGGTCTCGCGCACCAACTTCGCCAGCCCGGGCGTCACGCCGTCGGCGATCGCACGACGCAGCACGTCGTAACCGAGGCCGTCGATCTGGATACACAAAAGCCCCGGGGTCGCGTCCACGAGGGCGGCGTTGCGACGCAACCGGAACCGCTGTCGGCGCACCTGCATCAGTCGGTACGCGGTATCGGAGCGGGACGCGATCGCGCCCGACACCACGGAGGTGAACAGCGAGAGCAGCGCCGCGAGGACGAATGCATCGCTCAGCTGGTCCACCGACGCGACCGGTACCAGGTACAGCGTCAACAGCATGATCAGTCCGCCGGCGAGGAATACCCCGACGAACAGCAGCACCGGGCCGATCCACGACATGAACCGCATGATCACCGGCCACAGCGCGGCGTTGAGCAGGCCGAACACCAACGCGAGCACCAGCGCGGCCGGGAGTGCCGGTAGCGGAGCGAAGCTCGACCGGTCCAGGGCGATGCCGCCGAGGATGCGGTCGAGCACGATGAGCGCGAGCGCCGACGACCCCCAGAGCACGAAGAACTCGACGAGCACCCGCACCACGCCGCCCACCGTGCGCATCGCACCGCCTTTCGTCATCTGGAATCGTAAGGGTGTGAGCGCAACGCCGTGGCCGGATGCCGCCGCAGCCGGTGTGCGCTGGCTCGGACATGCCAGCGCGCTGATCGTGGACCGCGGGACGGTCGTCCTGACCGATCCGGTGCTGACCGACCGCGTCGCGCACCTACGCCGCCGACGAGGCCCCGCGCCGACCGGACCGCACGTGCGTAACCCGGACGCCGTCCTGCTCTCGCACCTGCACGCCGACCATGCCCATCTGCCGTCGCTGCGGCTGCTCGATCCGGACGTCCCGATCGTGGCCCCGTGGCGGGCGGTCGACGGCCTGCCCGCGCTGCGCCAGTTCGCCGACCGCCTGGTGCTGCTGCGGCCCGGCGACGAGACGAGGATCGGCAAGGTCACCGTGCGCGCCGTGCCCGCCCGACACGACGGACGGCGCTGGCGGCGCGGCCCGGAGCTCGCGCCCGCGATCGGGTACGTCGTCGAGGGGGACCGGCGGACCTATTTTGCCGGTGACACCGACCTGTACCCGGATCTCGCCGACCACGTCGGCCCCGTGGACCTCGCGCTGCTACCCGTCGGGGGCTGGGGTCCGACACTCGGCAAGGGTCACCTCGACCCGTCTCGGGCCGCGGTCGTCGCGCGTCTGGTGGAGGCGGGACTGGCGGTGCCGATCCACTACGGCACACTGTGGCCGGTCGGCCTCGACGCCGTGCGCCCCCGGTTGTTCTTCGGTCCGGGCGCCGAGTTCGTCCACCACGCCGAGCAGGCGGGTGTCGTTGCGGTGGAGTTGCATCCGGGTGACGAACTCGGCGTGTGAACTCGGTTGCCCTGAAACCCTGCCGATCGACGGGTCTTTGCGCTCCGGAGTACAAAGACGGCCAATGTGCTCTGGTCGGCTCCGCGATCGGCGGAAACTGGAGGGTGGTGATCCGGCGGTCTCGACCTGGGATCCGAACGGATCAGAGCGCAGCCGACGACGAGAAACGGGCGGTGACGGTGGCCGAGGACGGTGTGCGAAGTTTCTCCCGACGTGCGCGGGTGCGTGTGCTGGTGCCGGCGGTGCTGCGCCCGGTGTGCGCCACGGTGGTGCTGGTGAGCGCATATTTCCTGCTGCCCTTCACCACGGTGGACAACCTGCGCACCGTGTCCCTGGTGATCGGTGGTCTCGCTGTGGTCTGCGCGGTGTACGTCTGGCAGATCCGCAGGGTGCTGCGGGCCGAGTACCCGGTCGCGCAGGCCGTGGAGGCGTTGGCCGTCACCGTGGGGGTCTACCTCGTCGCCTACGCGACGACGTACTTTCTGCTCTCGTACTCGGGGCCGGACAACTTCGACGAAGCCCTGACCCGCCTCGACGCTCTCTATTTCACCTTGACGGTGTTCGCCACGGTCGGGTTCGGTGACATCGTGGCCACCACGGAGGCCGCGCGGGCGGTGGTGTCGGCACAGATCATCGGCAATCTGATCCTGATCTCGTTGGGCATCCGTGTGCTGACGGCCTCGGTTCGCTGGCGGCGGAACCCCGGGATCGCCCGTGACTCGTCGGCGCAGTGACAACGGAACGCGAGCCGGCACTCGACGGGTTGCGACCTAGAGCCGCTCCTCGTAGCCCGGCTTCCATGTCGCGACAGCCCAGATCACGAACACGTCCAGCACGATCATCACGACCGACCACCACGGGTAGTGGGGCAGCCACAGGAAATTGGCGAGGAGGGAGAGAGCACAGATCACCATGGCGCCGACACGGGCCCAGGTCGCCCCGGTGAACAACATGACACCGACGGCCGCAACGATCACACCGAGCACCAGGTGAATCCAGCCCCACGCGGTCGTGTCGAACTGGTAAATGTACTCGGGGCCGGCGACGACGAGGTCGTCCTTCATGAGCGCCGAGACGCCCGAGAGCACATGGAGAATTCCGATAGTGAGCAAAACTATCGCAGCCACCATGGACGTCGCGGCCGCGACCCCCTGCTTGACCAACGACTCGTCGGACATCGCGATCCCCTTCCCGGACATACATTGGCCTGCAAATATTTTCCGTCGCCGCGTAGAGCGAGGTCAATATGCATACGTCCGGGCATCTTCCAGACAAAGGGTGAACCGACGGGGGATACTTACTTACGCCAGTTCATTTCGTACGGTGACGAAAGAGGAACGGTCATGTCCGATGAATCGCTGGTCAAGCAAGGTGTGGCAAAGGGAACGTCGATGGGCGGGGCGGTTCTTCTCGTCACCGTCGGCGTGCTCGAGTTCTTTCAGGGGATCTCCGCGATAGCCAAGGACGACGTGATCGTCGTCGGCATCGAGTACACCTACCAATTCGACGTCACTACCTGGGGATGGATTCATCTCGTGCTCGGCGTGATCGTTGCGGCCGTCGGTGTGGCACTGTTCACCGGGGCCACCTGGGCACGTGTCGGCGCGATGGTGCTGTGCGCCTTGTCGATCTTCGTCAACTTCCTGTGGCTGCCCTACTACCCCGTGTGGGCAATCACGATCATCGCGCTGAACGCCGTCGTGATCTGGGCGGTCGCCACCTGGAACCCCGAAGTGATCTGATCCGCAATGGAAGACGGCACGAGCACCGGCCCACTCGACAAGGACGAACGCACCGAACTCCTCCGGTTGCGCGACGAGGTGGCGACGCTGCGCGGACAGGCCGCGGGCGCCGCCGCCGGTGTTCCCACAGAACCGGTCGCCCGCCCACCCCGGAACGGATTGCGCTGGACGGCCGTCACGATTCTGCTGGTCCTGGTCGCCGTTCTCGCACTCGCGTCGGTCACCGCACGCTTCACGAGAAGTCAGATCCTCGACACCGACCGCTACGTGAGCACGGTCGCCCCCCTCGGTGCGAATCCGGCCCTCCAGGCGGACATCACGAACCAGATCACCGACGAGATCTTCACCCGAGTCGACGTCGAGGGGCTCACCAAGGACGCACTCGAGGCACTGACCGACGTCTCGAATCTCGCAGCGAACGCTCCCCGGCTGGACGCGGCCGTGGTCGGCCTCGCACCGGTGATCACCAGCCAGGCAAAGAACTTCGTCCACGACACCGTCAGCTCGCTCGTGCAGTCCCAACAGTTCGAGGACCTCTGGATCCAGGCGAACCGTTCGGCGCACAACGCGCTGGTGGCGGTGATGACCGGGAACTACGGTCTCAGCTCGGTGGAGGTCGACCAGAGCGGCACCGTCAGCATCTCTCTGGGCACCGTCATCGACAATGTGAAGGCCGCGCTGACCGAGCGAGGTTTCGCGTTCGCCGACAAGATCCCCGCGGTCGACAAACAATTCGTGCTGTTCCAGTCCCCCGAACTGGTGAAGGCGCAGCGCGCAGTCAATGCTCTCGACAAGGCGTCGGCCATCCTGCCGTGGCTGGGAATCGCCTGCGCCGCCGCCGCGGTCGCCGTCGCCCCCAGTGGCCGACGGCTGCGCGCGCTCTCCCTCGCCGGCCTGTCCATCGCCCTGGGAATGCTCGTCCTCGCGATCGGGATTCTCGTCGGACGCGCCATCTACCTCGACAGCGTCCCACCCGACATCCTGTCGCCCGACGCGGCGGCAGCGGTCATCGACACCGTCCTGGTACCGCTGCGGACAAGTCTGCGTGCGGTCGCGGTCCTCGGTCTGGTGATCGCGATCGGCGCCTTCCTCATCGGCGGCTCGTCGTCCGCGACCGCCGTGCGTCGCGGCTATGGGCAGGCACTGGACTTCGCCCGCAAGTCCGGCGCCGGCCGACCGCCGAACGAAGTGGAACGGTGGGCGTACCAACTCCGAATTCCGCTGCGCTGCGCCATCATCGGCGTCGCAGCTCTGCTGCTGATGTTCTGGCGCTACCCCACCGGACTGGTCGTGTTGTGGATCGTGTTCATTGCCCTCCTCGTGCTCGCGGCACTCGAACTGCTCATCCGCCCGGCCCGCACAACCACCGCGGAGGACAGCGGGACGAAGGAGGACTCGGGATCTACGCCGGTGCCGTCGTCTTGAGCGCCCGGACCCGAAACGTTCTGCGATACGCCGACGGTGGGACGCCGAGCACGGCGCCCATGTGCTGACGCAGTGACACCGCCGTCCCGAATCCGACCTCACGGGCGATGACGTCGACGGACAGGTCGGTGGTCTCGAGGAGTTGCCGCGCGCGGTCGACCCGGTGAGTGATCAGCCAGCGGTTCGGGGTGGTGCCGACCTCTTCACCGAACCGCCGTGTGAACGTGCGGACGCTCATGTTCGAGTGCGCGGCCATTCGGCTCAGCGTCAGTGACTCACCCAGCCGATCCAGCGCCCAGTCCCGGGTGGCCGCGGTGGACTCGGCCGTGGTCTCCGGGATCGGCCGCTCGATGTACTGCGCCTGCCCGCCGTCGCGCCACGGTGGGACGACGCATCGGCGCGCCACCTGATTGGCGACGCCGGAGCCGTGGTCGCGGCGCACGATGTGGAGGCAGAGGTCGAGTCCGGCCGCGACGCCTGCCGACGTGAGGATGTGCCCCTCGTCGACGAACAGCACGTCGGGATCGACGCGGACCTGCGGATAGGTGCGCTGGAAATGTTCGGCGTTGCGCCAGTGTGTGGTGGCACGCAGTCCGTCGAGGAGCCCCGCGGCGGCGAGGATGTAGGAGCCGGTGCAGATGGAGACGTAGCGCGTGCCGGGCCGGACGAAGGAGAGAGCCGCCTCCAGGTTCGGGGGCAGATGCCCGTTGTCGTAGGCCGGGCCGAGTTCGTAGGACGCGGGGATCACCACCGTGTCCGCCTCGGCCAGCAATTCGGGCCCGTGATCGACGGACACCGAGAAATCGGCGTCCGAACGCACAGGCCGTCCGTCCGCCGTGCAGGTCTGCACGTCGTACAGCGGATTTCCGTCGGCGTCGTGCGCTCGGCCGAAGACCCTCGACGGAATGCCGAGTTCGAACGGGATCACACCGTCCAGGGCGAGCACGACCACCCGATGACGTTCAGCCCTGGCCAGATTCTTTCGCATGTTGTCATTCTGGCAGCTTTCCCCGGGCGGGGCACACCCACCAGACTTGCCTGGTGACTTCCGAGATCGCGCCGCCCGGCCCGCCCGCGCCGCTCACCGACACGCGCCCGCCGCGCCTCCACTACGCCTGGCTGGTCGCCGCCGTCGCGTTCCTCGCCCTCGTGGGGGCCGCCAGTTTCAGGGCGGCGCCCTCGATCCTGATCGACCCCCTGCACGAGAACTTCGGCTGGTCGCGGGCAAGCATTTCCGCCGCAGTGTCGATCAACCTGGTGCTGTACGGGCTGACCTCGCCGTTCGCGGCGGCGCTCATGGAACGCTTCGGCATGCGGCGGGTGGTGACCGCGGCGCTGGTCCTGGTGTCCGCCGGCAGCGGACTGACCGTCTTCATGACCGCCACCTGGCAACTCGTGCTGCTGTGGGGCGTGCTCGTGGGGCTGGGTACCGGGTCGATGGCGCTCGCCTTCGTGGCCACCGTCGTCGACCGCTGGTTCGTCACCCGCCGCGGCCTCGTGACCGGCATCCTCACCGCGGGCAGCGCCGCCGGACAGTTGGTGTTCCTGCCGATTCTCGCAATGGTCGCCGAGCACTACAACTGGCAGACCGTGGCGCTGACGGTGTCGTTCGCGGCCCTCGCCGTCGTGCCGCTGGTCCTCGCATTCCTGCGCAACCGGCCGTCCGACGTCGGGACGGTGCCGTACGGCGCCGGACCCGACTACGTCGCGGCCCCACCCGCCCCGACCGGGCGCGGCGGCGCGGCGGGCCGGGCCGTGACGGTGCTGGTGTCGGCGGCGCGGACCCGGGTGTTCTGGCTGCTGGCCGGCACGTTCGCCATCTGCGGGGCGAGCACCAACGGACTCGTCGGAACCCACTTCGTCCCGGCCGCGCACGACCACGGCATGCCGGTGACGGCGGCGGCGAGCCTGCTGGCGGTGATCGGGATCTTCGACGTGATCGGCACCATCGCGTCGGGGTGGTTCACCGACCGGTTCGATTCACGCAAGCTCCTCGGCATCTACTACCTACTGCGCGGGATCTCGCTGATGCTGCTGCCGATCCTGTTCGCGAACACCGTGCACCCGCCGATGATCGCGTTCGTCATCTTCTACGGACTCGACTGGGTGGCGACCGTACCCCCGACGGTCGCACTGTGCCGCAGACATTTCGGCGGCGACGCACCCATCGTGTTCGGCTGGGTGCTGGCGTCGCACCAGATCGGCGCCGGCATCGTGGCGTTCCTCGCGGGACTGGTGCGCGACCAGTTCGGCGGCTACGACTCCGCGTTCTACGTCGCGGGCGGACTGTGCGCGATCGCCGCCGTCATGTCTCTGGCCATCGCCGCGAGACCCCGCACAATGGCGGCCGAGCACGGTTGACCTGCCCCGAAACCACTCCCCCGAGCGGTCCCGGTTCCTAAGATCGATACATGGCAGCTCAGCGCGCATCGGACGAGGTCATTGACCGCTCCAAAATCGAGAATCGGGCTCCGTCGGTAGCCGCATTGTTCGTGGATCGGGTGGCCCACTCACCCAACCGCGAAGCGTTCCGACACGTCGACGCGGCGGACCCGAAGAAGTGGTCCAGCGTCACCTGGTCCGAGGCGGGCGACCGTGTGCGCAACCTCGCGGCCGGACTCATCGTCCTCGGCGTGCAGGCCGAGCAGCGGGTGGCGCTGGCTTCCGCCACCCGCTACGAGTGGGTGCTCGCCGACCTGGCCGTCATGTGCGCCGGCGCGGCCACCACCACGGTGTATCCCACCACCACCGCAGGCGACGTCGCCTACATCGTCGCCAACTCCGGCAGCTGCATCGTTTTCGCCGAGGACCACGCGCAGCTCGCCAAACTGCGCGAGGAGCGCAGCGAACTCGGTGCCGTCGAGAAGGTCGTCCTGATCGACGGCGACCCCGGAGACGACGACTGGGTGATCACGTTCGACCAGTTACACGACCTCGGCGAAGAACTGCTCGCCGAGACACCCGACGCCGTGCACGACCGGATCGAGGCGATCGGCCCCGACGACCTCGCCACCCTGATCTACACGTCCGGCACCACCGGCAGGCCGAAAGGTGTGCGGCTGTCGCACTCCGCATGGACGTACGTGGCGGCCGCCATCGACGCCACCGGCATCCTCGACGCCGACGACCTGCAATACCTCTGGCTCCCGCTGTCCCACGTGTTCGGGAAGGTCTTGCTCACCCTGCCCCTGCAGATCGGCTTCGCGACGGCGGTCGACGGGCGCGTCGACAAGATCGTCGAGAACCTCGCGGTGGTCAAACCTACGTTCATGGGCGCGGCACCCCGCATCTTCGAGAAGGCGCACGCGCGGATCGTCTCCACGGTGCGCGAGGAAGGTGGGGTGAAGGAGAAGATCTTCGACTGGGCCATCGGCGTCGGGCTGAGGGTGTCGAAGGCCAAGCAGGCGGGCAAGAGTCCGTCGCTACTCGACTCGGTCCAGCACGCCGTCGCGGATCGGCTGGTGTACAGCACGATTCGCGAACGGTTCGGTGGACGCCTGAAGTTCTTCATCTCCGGTTCCGCAGCACTCAATCGTGATGTCGCGCAATGGTTCGACGCCGTCGGCATCGTCGTCCTCGAAGGGTACGGACTGTCCGAGACCAGTGCCGCATCGTTCGTCAACCGCCCGTCGGCCTACCGGTTCGGTACCGTCGGCTGGGCCATCCCGGGCACCGAGACCAGGATCGGCGACGACGGCGAAATCCTCATCAAGGGTCCCGGCGTCATGAGCGGATACCACGAGAACCCCGAAGCCACGGCCGAAGCGCTCACCGATGACGGCTGGTTCCGCACCGGCGACATCGGCGAAATGGACGAGGACGGCTACCTACGGATCACCGACCGCAAGAAGGACATGTTCAAGACGTCCAACGGCAAATACGTCGCACCCTCCGCCGTGGCGGCCACGTTCAAGGGCATCTGCCCCTACGTCGGTGAACTCATCGTCGACGGCGAAGGGAAGTCGTACTGCGTCGCCCTGATCTCCCTCGACGCGGAATCGATCGGCGAATGGGCAGAGAATCACGGGCTGGGCGGCAAATCGTTCGCCGAGATCGCGAACGCCCAGGAAACCCGCAACCTGATCGGCGGTTACGTCGAGGAACTCAACGCCGGACTGAACCGGTGGGAGCAGATCAAGAAGTTCCGCATCCTCGACCGGGAACTCACCGTCGAGAACGGCGAGATCACACCGAGCATGAAGCTCAAGCGCAAGGTCGTGATGACCAATTTCTCCGACGAACTCGAAGATCTCTACAACTGAGTTGACCCTCACGCGACGTAAGGCTGCACGGTAGAGGACGTGAGCGAGAAACACACGGTCGGCGTGGTCGCCAGGCTGGTCGGAGTGAGCGTACGCACTCTGCACCACTACGACGAGATCGGCCTGGTCGCACCGTCCGACCGCACAACCGGTGGGTACCGCAGCTATTCGGACGCCGACGTGGAACGTCTGCACCGCGTGCTGACGTACCGCGAACTGGGCTTCCCCCTCGAGGAGATCGCAGCCCTCCTCGACGACCCGGACGTCGATGCCCTCGCGCATCTACGGCGACAGCACGCGTTGCTGAGCGAACGGATCGATCGCTTACACGATATGGCTGCTGCCGTGGAGAAGATGATGGAGGCGAAAAGCATGGGCATTCAGCTCACCCCCGAAGAGCAGAACGTAATCTTCGGCGACAACTGGCCGGGCGAGGAGTACGCCGCCGAGGCCGAAGAGCGCTGGGGCGACACCGACGCGTGGAAGCAGTCCCAGCAGCGGTCCGCGAAGATGAGCAAGGAAGACTGGAAGCGAATCAAGGCCGAGGGAGACGCATTCGAGGCGTCGCTCGCGCAAGCGATGGCCGACGGTGTCGAACCCGGGTCCGATCGGGCCAACGCACTCGCCGAGGAACACCGCGCCGGCATCGAACGGTTCTACGACTGCGATCACGCAATGCAGGTGAACCTCGCCGAGATGTACCTCGCCGACGACCGCTTTCGCCGGCACTACGACGACGTCGCCCCCGGTCTGGCGCAGTACGTCCGGGACGTCATCGTCGCGAATGCGGAGCAGCAGTAGCGGGAACAGAGCGAACTCGACCACGCACCGTCGTCGAGTTCGCTCCGTTTGTCAGCACTATCCTGAAACCATGTCCGATGCGCAGCGTCCCAGCCCCAGTCAGTACGTCGGGTATCTCTTCGGTCGCACGCTGCCCGATTCGATGCAGGACTGGGTCCGCAACGACCTCGTCGGGCCGGGAGCCTCGGTGCGGTACGTCCTCCGTTTCATGCTTCCCGTCGTCGCGGTGCTGGCGTTGTTCCTCCTCATCCCTGGTCCGATCTGGATTCCGCTGGCGATGATGGCCCTCCTGCTGCTCCCGCTGCTCTACTTTGCGGTCGCGCTGATGAACATCTACCGTCGCCACCGTCTGCTCAGTCACGGCCTCGATCCGGACCTCCTGGGCGCGAAGGCGCAGCGTCGCGCCGACCGCACGCGCGAGGACTACGAGCGCCGCCACGGCCGCACCGAGGACCAGTAGCAGCAGCGTGATGCATCACACTCTCGCTTCGAGGGTGACGCAGCGCACGTGAACGATCGATAAGTAATGCGTTAAAGTGGCGGCGTCCGAGTGGGTAATCCCACGAACCGCGTACCCCACAGGGTGCAGCGCTGGTTCCGACAGCCTCGACGGGAAGAGCAGTCATAGATGACAGTCACAGATTCGGCGGTCACGCCCGATATTCACACGACGGCGGGAAAGCTCGCCGACCTGCGTAATCGTCAGGCCGAAGCGCAGCACCCCAGCGGTGACGCCGCGGTCGAGAAGGTCCACGCCAAGGGCAAGCTCACCGCCCGCG